>NZ_JAQREZ010000039.1:0-41314 GCF_028598715.1 Pseudoalteromonas sp. GABNS16E | reverse complement strand
GGTCACTCAGTTTCAATTGAGACTCTAAATTTGTTTGCCTCACTACCTAAGTAGCTTGGCTGTTAGAACTCAATCTGTACGAGTGCCCACACAGATGATTGCTTTATATTGTTAAAGAACGTTGCGATTAAAGCGTTAAACTTTATCTCGCTAGGGCTGCGCATCTTACGCTTTCCTATTTTTTTGTCAACACTTAATTTTGTTAAACTTGAAAGTTTTTAAAACTAAGTTTTACTCAACTCACTAAGTAGCTCGTGCCTCGCTATGCGTTGCGCTCTGCCGTCTCAGTGGGGTCGCATTATAGGGAGATCCGAAAACAGATCAACCCTTTTTTGAAGAAAACTTGAAATAAATGACTGTTCGCGTGAAATTGAAGCAAAGTGGTTACTTTAAACACTAAAAAGGCCCTTACGGGCCTTTTATATTAGTTTACGATGAGTTTCCAACCGAGTTTACTTTGCAATTTAGACTCTTGTTGTAGCTCACTAGCCATAAGAGGGTGTTCTTTTAACCAGTTATTGGCAAACTTTAAGTCTAAGGTGTCTTTTTCTACAGATAACTCTATTTTAGGAAGTACGTCGTCTTGTCGGCGCATCGATAATATTACGGCAATTCTTAATAACCTAACTAAGTATTGGGTAAGTGTACTATGTGCACCTAGAGCGTCGAAGCTGCCTTTTTGAATATCGGAGCGATGTGCATTAGCAACAGCTGCAATCACTTTATGTTCAGATTGTGAAAAACCTGGCATATCGGTGTTTTCTATAATGTAGGCTGTGTGCTTGTGATATTGCTTGTACTCTATTAATAAACCAATTTCGTGTAGTTGTGCTGCGGCTTTTAAAAGCGGCAACGCATTTTCACTAACAAGCGGCCAGCTTTCACCTACCTGCTCTGCCAGTTGAATAACTAAGCTCGATACACGATTAGCTTGCTTTTGATCAACATGGTAACGGTCCATAAACCCATCAACGGTGCGTTTACGAATGTCGTTGTTATGAAGCTCGGGCACCATACTGTAAAGCACACCTTCGCGAAGTGCACCGCCAGCTAATCCCATTTTTTCAATTTCAAGCGATTCAAATAGCGCAATTAAGATAGCTAGGCCAGATACAAAAACTAATCTACGCTCTTCGCTTAGACCAGGTAAGTCTAGTGCAGCGATAGTGCTAAACGTTATTGATTGCTCTTTTATTTTATTTAGCTTTTCTAGGGTGAGTAGTTCATCTAAGTGTTGCGCAACCATTATTTCTTGAATGGCTTGCACTGTGCCAGAAGCACCCGATGCAATTTGCCAACCTGCTTGTTTATACTCAGGGGCAATTTCATCAATAACTTCGTGGGCAGCTTTGATGGCAGCGTTAAAGTTTGCTTCACTTAATTGGCAATCTTTAAAATAGCGTTCTAAATAAGTAACACACCCCATATTTAAGCTTTTATAGTGCAGTGCCTCAAAACCCTTACCTATAACGACTTCGGTACTTGCACCACCAATATCAATAACTAGCTGCTTGCCAGTGCATGATGAAGTGTGTGCTACGCCTTTATAAATAGTGCGTGCTTCTAGCTCACCACTTATTACATTAATAGTATGGCCTAAGATTTTTTCGGCTTGTGCTTTGAAAACATCGGCATTCGTCGCAAGACGTAATGTGGCCGTTGCTACTATGGTGATATTTTGTTTTGGAATGTCTTGTAGGCGCTCAGCAAAAAGTGCAAGGCACTCCCAGCCTCGCTGCATTGCCTCAGTGCTTAATACGTTATCTTTATCAAGCCCTGCGGCTAATCTTACTTTGCGTTTAACGCGGCCTATAGTTTGTAGGCCGCCAGCAATTGATTTAGCAATTAGCATATGAAAGCTATTTGAGCCTAAATCAATGACTGCATACACATTTTTTTGCGGTTTAAATTGCCCCACCGTTCAAAAACCTCTAGTTACTACTACGTACAGTAACGGCCGAGTTACGACCGTCCTTTTTGGTAACTATTATTTGGGCGACGTCCGTTATTATTACTACGATTACGTGGGCCTGTAGAATAGTTGCGCTTTCTTTGAATAGTAGGCTTTGTTAAATCATCTAGCAATGCGGTTTTATCATAATGTGATAAAGGAATGCTGTGCTCTATATACTCTTCTATTTCATGCAGGTTATAAGCGTACTGCTCACATGCAAAGCTAATTGCATGACCTGATGCGCCCGCACGACCTGTACGGCCTATACGGTGAACGTAATCTTCACAATCATCTGGCAGGTCAAAGTTAAATACATGACTTACCTCAGGGATATGTAGCCCACGTGCTGCCACATCGGTTGCCACTAAAAAGTCTAATTCGCCTTTGGTGAATTGCGCTAATATAGATTGGCGTTTTTTCTGGTTTACATCGCCAGTGAGCATACCTACTCGGTGGCCATCGGCTTTTAACCAGGCATACACTGTTTCACAGCTGTGCTTCGTATTGGCAAACACAATGGCTTTGTCTGGCCATTCTTCCTCAATTAAAGTTAATAGCAGCTTAATTTTATCTTCTTGAGAAGGATGAAATAGCTCTTCTTTAATTCGCTTACCTGTTTTAACGTCTGGCTCGATTTGAACGTGCTCAGGATTGGTCATATGTTCAAAGGCAAGTTCTTGCACGCGATAAGAAAGCGTGGCAGAAAATAATAGATTTAATCTATCTGCTGTATCTGGCATACGGCGGAACATGTAACGAATGTCTTTTATAAAACCTAAATCGAACATACGATCGGCTTCATCAAGCACAACTACCTCAATTTCATTAAGGGTGTAACAGCCTTGCTTGTACAAATCGATTAGGCGACCTGTAGTACCAATTAAAATATCAACGCCTTTTTCTAATTGTGCACGTTGTTTTTCGTAATCTTCGCCACCATATACTAAACCTAAGTTAAGATTACAGTGCGGCGCTAAAATTTTAGCATCTTTGTGTATCTGAATCGCAAGCTCCCGAGTCGGGGCCATGATCAGGGCTCTTGGATGTTTACTAGGTGCTTTGCTAGATTGTAATAACCGATGGCACGTGGCAGTTAAAAACGCCAACGTTTTGCCCGTACCTGTTTGTGCTTGGCCCGCGATATCGCGTCCGTCACAAATAAAAGGTAGGCATTTTGCTTGAATGGGTGTGCAATATTCAAACCCACTTTCGGTTAAACCGGCAACCACTTCCGGTGCGATAGCAAAGTCTGAAAACTTTTTATCGGTCAAATGTGTCTTAGTCATAGCGTTTAAGCATAACGTTTAAACTTGCAATAAGAAACAAGAGTGTTTAAATACGCACTAAATATTTCGCCTAACTAAATCGGAGAGCGCAATGAGCGAGAAAATAATCCAAATTACTGACGATAGCTTTGAAGCTGACGTATTACAATCAGACAAGCCTGTACTAGTAGATTTTTGGGCTGAGTGGTGCGGACCTTGTAAAATGATCGCCCCTATCCTTAATGAAGTAGCTGATGAATACGAAAGCCGTGTAACAGTTGCTAAATTAAACATCGACCAAAACGCGGGTACACCGCCTAAATTTGGTATTCGTGGTATTCCTACTCTGCTTCTTTTTAAAGACGGCCAAGTAGCTGCAACGAAAGTTGGTGCGCTTTCTAAAACTCAACTTATTGAGTTCTTAGAAAACAATATCTAAGTAAAAATTAAAAAAAAGGGCGTTTTTGCCCTTTTTTTGTGTTTATTTTGTATAAAGACTGGACGCTATGCCAGTGAACTGCTAGTTTATAAAGCCAACTAATCCTTAGTTATATTCAACAAACCTCACTCAACTATCAAAGCGATTTTGAGTATGACAATTGTAATAAAGAACCCACCAATATGCATTTACGCGAATTAAAAGACAAGTCTATAAAAGAACTTGTAAACTTAGCTGAGTCCATGGGGCTCGAAAACGTAGCCCGCTTAAGAAAGCAAGATATCATTTTTGCCATTCTTAAAGCACACGCCAAAGGCGGAGAGAACATCTTCGGTGGCGGTGTACTAGAGATTTTACAAGATGGTTTTGGTTTTTTAAGATCATCAGAAGCATCTTACTTAGCTGGCCCAGATGATATTTATGTATCTCCAAGCCAAATTCGCCGTTTCAGCATGCGTACTGGCGATTCTATTTCAGGGCTTATTCGTCCACCTAAAGATGGCGAACGCTACTTTGCTTTATTAAAAGTAAATGAAGTTAACTTCGATAAACCTGAAAACTCTCGCACTAAAATTCTTTTTGAAAACCTTACCCCACTACATGCAAACGAGCGTTTTCGTATGGAACGCGGTAACGGCAGTAAAGAAGACATTACCGCTCGTGTACTTGATTTAGCATCTCCAATTGGCCGTGGCCAACGTGGTTTGTTAGTAGCACCGCCTAAAGCGGGTAAAACAATGCTACTGCAAAACATTGCACAATCAATTACTCACAATCACCCAGATGTTACATTAATGGTTTTACTTATTGATGAGCGTCCGGAGGAAGTAACCGAGATGCAACGCCTCGTTAAAGGTGAAGTTATTGCATCAACGTTTGATGAGCCAGCTTCTCGCCACGTACAAGTTGCAGAAATGGTTATTGAAAAAGCAAAACGTTTAGTTGAGCACAAAAAAGATGTGGTTATCTTACTTGATTCAATCACCCGTTTAGCACGTGCTTACAACACCGTGATTCCTTCATCAGGTAAAGTACTTACCGGTGGTGTTGATGCTAACGCACTGCACAAGCCTAAGCGCTTCTTTGGTGCTGCACGTAATGTTGAAGAAGGCGGTAGCTTAACAATTATAGCTACAGCACTTATCGACACTGGCTCTAAAATGGATGAAGTTATCTACGAAGAGTTTAAAGGTACCGGTAACATGGAACTACACTTAAATCGTAAGATTGCTGAAAAGCGTGTATTCCCTGCCATCGACTTTAACCGCTCTGGTACGCGTCGTGAAGAACTACTTACTAAGCCAGATGAGCTACAAAAGCTGTGGATTTTACGTAAGATTGTTCATGAAATGTCAGAGATTGATGCAATGGAATTCTTAATTGATAAGCTTTCTATGAGCAAAACGAACGATGAATTCTTCGATTCGATGAAACGCCAATAAGCGCGTTTTCGTTACATAAAAAAAGCGCCTAGGGCGCTTTTTTTATGTTTAAACGACTAATACCAATCGACTTAGATATTTAGCCTTTCTAGCATGCTAAATAAAGCGTTAATGGCGTTATAAATTTCTTATGTAGAGCAACTAGGTGTCAAAATTCACGCCTTATTACCACTCTATTTATCTGTCGCTATAAATGTCTAATAACCTAACACGATTGGTATAATTAACTCTCGTTATATTTTTTAAGTACACGCTGTAATTCATCTACAAGCTTTTGAATGTGTTCTTTACTTTGGCTTTGTTTATTGAGTAAAGCCATATCGAGATTTTTAGCGGCCTTGGCAATATCGTCTAACGCAAACATTTGCGCAGCACCTAAAATACGATGGCTGTCTTTTTGTAGTGCCTCTAGGTCATTACTATTATGGTGCTGACTTATGGTTTCGCTTTCAAACGTGAAGCTTTGCTTAAAACTTGTTACTAAGTCGCTCATGTCTATCTTATCTGTATAGGCTGCCTCTTGTTTTGCTTCACCTAAATGCTGGGCAAGGGTGTTATAAAACGCGTTTTTATCTAGTGGCTTACCTAAATACCCTGTAAACCCTAGCGCAAGATAATCATCAACTTCATGGCTCATTGCATTGGCCGTCAAAGCAAAAATAGGCGCTTGAAAGCCGCACTGTTGCAACAACGAAAACGCAGCACGCCCGTCCATAATAGGCATTTGTATATCAAGTAGCACGAGGTCTGGGTATATTTGTAGGCACTTCTCAACCGCTTGCTCGCCATTTTCTACCGCAATAACTTCAAGCCCCATAGAACGTAAATAGCGACTTATGAGTCTGCGATTGTCGGGATGATCCTCAGCCAAAACTACGCGCCCGGTTAACTGCTTCATCTGTTTAGCGGCGCTTACATGTTCGTACTCATCTGGCTCTTTTTCAACTTCTATACAGGGTAAAAACAGCGAAAACTGACTTCCGCGTTTAAACTCACTTTGTACGCTAATATAGCCGCCCATCATAGAGGCTAGCTGTTGAGACAAACTAAGCCCTAACCCGGTGCCACCAAAGCGGCGGCTAATACTGTTATCGGCTTGGCTAAAGCATTCAAATATTTGTTTTAGCTGTGATGAATTCATGCCAATACCGGTGTCTTTAACTATAAAAACAAGTCCTTGCTCGGTTTTGTTTAAAGACACAACAACCTGTCCCGCCAGAGTAAACTTAACGGCATTAGCACATAAATTAATGAGTATTTGCTTCACCCGCATTAAATCAAGCTTGGTATAAAACGCATTGCCTACATGGTTATCAAAACGGATTTGTAAATGCTTTGCCTTAGCCTGCGTAATAAACATGGCATGTACATCGCTAACTAACTGCACTATGTCAAAGCACGAAATATTAAGCTCTAATCTGTTTGCTTCTATTTTACTTAAATCGAGTACGTCATTAATTAAACTTTTTAAGTGATCGCTATGTCGTTGAATTATTTTTAATTCGTCTTGTAGGTTTTCAGGCTCGTACAAACCATTAATTAAATCATCTGTTTGACCTAAAATAGCGGTAAGAGGGGTTCTAATTTCATGGCTAATATTTGCCAAAAACTGGCTTTTAACATCATTTGCTTCTCGTAGCTCTTGGGCAATAGCTTGTAGCTCTGCTGTACGCTGCGCAACTTGTTCTTTTAATAACTGCTTGGCACGCTTTTCGGCGCCCCGACGATAAAGCGCGGTGCCCGTTACAATTACTAAAAATAATAAAACAAAAATAAAAGCTGTAAGCTGCGAACGTTGGCTCATTTTTAACTTTTGTACTTTTCGTTCTTGCTTCAGCTTTTGAATTTCTTGATTTAACTGAGTAGCTTTAAATTGATTTTGCAGTACAGCTAAGGCGCTGGTAATTGTTTCGCTATTTATACCGCGCTGCTCTGCTACAAACTTTTCGTGCAGAGTTAATGCCTCAGCGTAGTTGCCTTTGCTTGCCTCTAGGAGCGAACGCGTACCAAAAGCATCGCGCTTTATACGCACACTATTATATTGTGTGGCCAAATCGGTTGCTTTATCTAAGCTTTTTTGCGAATCAGCAAGCTCGCCTCTCACAAATTGTATTTTAGCCAGTGCATGTAAGGCGTTAAGCTCTAAACTGTGATTAGCAATTTTAAGGGCATTTTGCACCCCCAATTTAGCTTGCTCGTAGGCAACATCCACGTTATTAAGAATTAAATTGATGTTTGCTAAATTAGTATATTGGGTAGATAACTTATTATAATCATTGGTAGAAATATAATAGCGCAGTGCCATTTGGTAATAATGCAGCGCTAAATCAAATTGCGAACTTTCGTAGTAAGCAACCCCTAAATTATTGTTAACTTGCGCTATACCGCTGGTATCAGCTAGTTTTTGATAAACTTTAAGTACTTCTTTATAAAATAAAATGGCGCTTTCGTAACGTGATAACCTTATGTACACCCCTGCTATATTTAGCAAAATATCAGCTTGGTCTTGAGCACTGCCCTTTTTCTCATAAATCTCTTTTGCTTTTAAATAATATTCGAGCGTTAGCTCCATATTATTCATTTCGAAGTACGCTAAACCAATATTACTAAGCAGGTTTGCAAGCTCTACTTGCTTATTGTTTTTTTCAACAATCACCATGGCACGGCTATATTCAACAATAGCTTGCTGAAAATATCCCTGAAAATAAAACACAACGCCTTGCATTTTAATGGCTCTAAAGTGCATATCTGGTAGGTAGTTTAAGGAAGTGTGCTGTTCTAATTTTTTAAAATACAGCAGGGCATTTTCAAAATCATCTGAGGAGAAGGCTAAATCGGCAAGTTCAGAATACACACTGACCTTTTGGGATTCTGTAATATTTTTTGCTTCAAGCAGTGCATTACCGAGCGTGAGTTTTACATCCCACTGCTGCTCTTTTTTAAATTCATCAAATAAAGATACACTATTTTGAGCAAAGCTTGGCAGTATGAACACACAACATAAAACAAATAAAAGGCACTTCAATTTGCCTTGCATAATATTATTCCTTCAAACTTTAGCTTTAGTCAGTGTAATCTTTATTGAAGATACACAACAAAACGAGTGCAAACAATGCTTAACCCCCTGATTGATGAGATTTTTGAGCTACTTTTAACTCAGCGTGTTTGGAAAGTTCATACCTTAGCTGCAACGCTCGCTCAACAAGGGGTGTTACCACCTTTAGATGCAAACCCTGAGCAAAATTTATTTAAAAAGAATTTTTTAATTATGAATGCTTTATTTGAGCTGCAAACACAGCTATTACCCAAGCACTTAATTATATCGTCATTACATATTGAACTTACAGAGCCAAGTAGCAATATAGCAACGCAATCCCATTTAAAAAGTTACTATTTAAACTGGGAAAACTACGACACCAATGCCAAAGACATAGAGGCATTATTAGATAGTTTTTGGCAGCAATTTAGCCCACTAATAAAGCAACCAGTTGGGCATATTGAGTCATTACTTAAGGCTTGGCAATTACCGCCAAACTTTAGCCTGGCTATGCTACAAAAGCGCTGGCGGCAATTGGCATTAAAACATCATCCCGATAAGCAAACTGGGAGTGCATGTCAATTTAGACAAATAAGAGCCGAGTATGAGCAGCTAAAGCTAGCTGCTCAAAACAGGTAATTAGCGGGTAAGGCGACGGGCACGAATTTTACGCCCTTTAATATTGCCCTCGGTTAATTTACGTAGCGCAGGTTTTGATGCATTGCGCTCAACGGCTACAAAGGCAACGTTATCGAGTACATTTATTTTACCTACTTGGCGTCCTGCAACACCATCTTTGCCAGTAAGTGCACCTAAAATATCACCAGCGCGCACTTTTTGCTTTTTGCCCGAGTCAATCATTAGGGTAACCATTTCAGGCTTGTAAGGCAGCTTTTCTAATAAACTAAAAGCAGGCATTGGCTCTGGCAAAAAGTCTCGTTCGTAATGGTCGCCTATTTGCGCCACTTTAAACTGCTCAGCCTCACCGTAAATAGAGCATGCAATGCCTTTTTTACCCGCTCGGCCTGTACGCCCTACACGGTGCACATGGGTTTGTGGGTCGTGTGCTAAATGGTAATTTATTACCATGTCCATGTCGTCAATATCTAAGCCACGCGCGGCAACATCGGTAGCAACTAATATTGAGGCACTTTTATTAGCAAAATGAATTAACGTACGCTCGCGATCACGCTGCTCTAAATCACCGTGCAACGCCACTGCGCTAAAGCCTTCACTTGCTAAATCATCACAAACTTGTTGTGTTTCTACCTTGGTATTACAAAAAACAACACAGCTTTGTGGTGTAAATTTAAGTAGTAATAATTTAAGTGTTGAGTAACGCTGTTTGTTGTTATCCATTTTGTAAAAGTATTGCTTTATTGTGCTTTTTTCTTGCTCTTCTTCTACTTTTATCATCTCTGGATTTTTTAATACGCGCTTTGCAATAGCTTCAATTGCACGCGGAAAGGTTGCACTAAATAACAACGTTTGACGATTTTGCGGTATGCGCTCAATAATGGCATCAAGGGTATCTTGAAAACCCATATCAAGCATTTGATCTGCCTCATCAAGTACCAGCGTTTCAACATCGTCTAAACGCAGTGTGCCTTTACGAATATGATCGTCCACTCGCCCAGGTGTACCCACAATAATGTGCGCGCCATGCTCAAGCGAGCCTATTTGTGGGCCAATAGAAACCCCGCCACACAAGGTTAAAATTTTAATATTGTGAATACCGCGGGCAAGTTTGCGCATTTCTACCGCCACTTGCTCAGCCAGTTCGCGCGTTGGACAAAGTACAAGCGATTGAATACGAAAACGTTTTACATTTAATTTAGCTAACACACCTAAACTAAAAGCAGCAGTTTTACCTGAACCGGTTTTTGCCTGTGCAATAATGTCTTTACCTTCAAGTACAGGTGGCAGGCTTTGCGCTTGTACAGGCGTCATTTGCGAGTAGCCAAGTGTTGATAAATTATCAACTAAACCAGCAGGTAAAGCCAAAGATGAAAATGCAGTAGAAGTCACAATTAATTCCAAAATAATAAAAACAACACAGGGCTTAGCCCCAAAATATGAGCTGTATAATAGCAGAATTCAGATAAGGCAACCATTAATACCCGATGACCATTATTTTACGATGTGTTAAATCTTGTTAATAAAAGAGTTGAAAATGATACTAGTTTTCATTAAGATCCCCAAAAATTTTAACACCCTAACACTGGATGTAATTGATGAAACTAAACTCACTGTACGTAGCACTTGTTGGTGCCATTAGCACAAGCGCCTTTGCCGCCCCTACTGACTTAGAGCGAATTGAAGTTAAAGGCAGCTATTTCAACGACTACAAAGTCGACAACGCCAACGGAGCAATGAGAACATCAGCGTCATTGTTAGAAACAGCGCAATCAGTAACGGTTATTAGCGATACAATAATTAGCGAGCAATTAGCAACCACTCTTGGCGAAGTGCTTACTAACGATGCAAGTTTAACTGCCGGCTCTCAACAACGTAACCGTGAAGTATTTAACTTACGCGGCTTTGAACTTAGCTCTTCAACTGGCTACTTACGTGACGGACACCAACATTGGTCTCACTACCAGCAACCGATTGAAATTCTACAACAAGTAGAAGTTATTAAAGGCCCATCAAGTATTTTATACGGACAATCAGGCCCTGGTGGCTTGATAAACATGGTGACAAAAAAGCCTACGGCAACCACATTATTTAACGCCAGCGCAGATGTAGACCAACACGGCTCTACCCGCTTTATGCTAGACGCGGCTGGTGCACTTACCGACGCTGAAGATTTACGTGCACGCGGTATTTTAGTAAAACAAGATGTTGATTACTGGCGCGAATACCAAAACGGCGAAAACCGTGAACGCGACCGTTTTTTAGGTGCTGTAATTGTTGATTACGATTTAAGCGACAACGCATTAGTACGTGTACATTACGACCGCACAGACGACGAAGCAGGCCTTGATACAGGTGCTTGGATAGATGACAACGCTAATGTGATTGGCGATGACAAAACCATTCGCGATATGTCTTGGGCGTTTACCGACATAACGGTAGAAAACTTAGGCGTAGATTTTGAAGTGTACTTAAACGATCACTGGCAAGTTAAGCTTGGTTACAACGAGCAAACATTTGAGCGCCAGCGTTTTGAGTCTGCACCTCGTAAGCCAAGCACATTCGTAGAAGGCGATAGCTATGAGTCACGCCCTTACGACCGTTTTGACGATTGGCAGTTTAAAACCGCATTTATTGATTTTGTTGGCGAATTTAAAACCGGTAGTTTACAACATCAGTTTTTAATTGGTGCAAACTCGCTAGATTACTATTACGGGCAACGCCGTACATCAGCAGAGTATTTTGATTTTGCCGCTCGCCAAAACGAGCCAAGCCGCCCAACAGTAAGCTATAAATCAGATGATACTATTAGCGAAACTGAATACGACTACTACGGTATTTACGTTCAAGACTTAATTACTTTCTCGCCACAGTGGCAAGTATCATTAGGTGGCCGTTACGATGAGCAAAATAGAGAAGGCGCAGATAACGAGTCGTTCGTACCAAAAGTAGGTGTGCTTTATCACCCTAACCCTTCTGCGACTATTTATGCTAGCTACTCAGAAGGTTTTGAGCCACAAGGTAGCGATACATTAGTAAGCGAAACTGACATCAACAACGGTATGAAGCTTGATGCTGTTACCTCTGAGCAAAAAGAGATTGGTGTTAAATGGCAACTATTTGATGACCGCCTAATGTTAAGCGGTGCTGTATTTGATATTAGCAAAAAAGGCACCTTAGTAACCGAAGCACTTGAAGTGCCAGTGGGCGAATTTACCTCTGAAACAAACCAAGTAGGCGAGCAACGCCATAAAGGGCTTGAGCTAAGCGCGCAAGGTGCAGCTACCGATCGCTTATTTGTTATGGCATCAACTATGTACTTAGATGCAAATTTTGAGCGTGACGAAGACCTACAAGGTAAACGCCCTACTGATGCTCCTAAATGGTCTGCATCACTTTGGACACGCTATGAGTTAAACGACACCATTGCATTTAATGCCGGTGCATTTTATGAAGGTGAGCGCTTTGCCGATAGTGCAAACACAGTAGTAAAAGATGCTTACACACGAGTAGATGTAGGTGCAACTTACAAACTTAAAGTAAGCAAAACCGATGTAAACCTTCGTTTAAACATTGAAAACCTATTAGACGAAAACTACTTAGGCGGCGGTGGCTTAAACAACGTTACCGTGGGCGAAGGCACCAATGTACGCCTAGCAGCTCAATTTAGCTTTTAAGTTATAAAACTTATACTTATAAAGCCCGCACAATAATAATTGTGCGGGCTTTTTACTGCCTATTAAAAACACCACTGCATTCATCTCATCTATTTTTTAAAGCCTTTAAAAAGTGCTCTAATACACTTAATTATAAAAAGGCTTACTCTATATGAAAAAAATTATTACAGCGCTACTAATGACTAGCAGCCTCAGCGTTAGCGCAAACAATGCAGAATTCACCACAATGCAATTACAACAGGTTGATGAGGTGCGCACTGCTGCACTTAAAAGCCATTTAAGCTACGAGCTACTCGAGTCACTCACAACAGAAGTTGGCCCTCGCTTACCCGGCACTGAAAACGATAAAAAAGCAGTAGCATGGGCTAAAGCAAAATTTAACGAACTTGGTTTTGATAAAGTATGGCTTGAAGAAGCAACATTTCCAAAATGGCGCCGTTATAGCGAAAGCGGAAAAATACTCACCCCAAGTGAGCAACCTCTGCATTTAACTGCGCTGGGTAATAGTGTAAGCACACCCGATGATGGCATTAGTGCACCGGTTGTACTGTTTGAAACATTGGATGAGCTAATTGCAGCACCAGCAAATAGCTTAGAAGGTAAAATTGCCTATATTAATTACCGCATGAACCGCGACATAGACGGCAACGGTTACGGCCCTGCAGTAAAAGCACGTGCCACAGGCGCAATTGAAGCTGCAAAAAAAGGCGCGGTTGCTTACATGATGCGGATCAAATAGCGCGCTTAGTGGCTTTAAACAAAAAGGTAACGGTTAATATAAATGTACAAACACAAAGCCTAGGAGAAGGCACAAGCTATAACGTTATAGGCCAATTTAATGGCACCGATAACCCAGAACAATATGTGTTAATTGGCGGCCACCTAGACTCGTGGGATTTAGGCACTGGCGCATTAGATGATGGTGCAGGTGTTGCGCTAACAATGGCTGCGGCTAAACACATTAGCGATGTTAAACGCCCTAAACGTAGTATTCGTGTTGTACTTTTTGCAGCAGAAGAGCTTGGACTTTGGGGTGCAAAAGCTTACTTTGCACAACACAAAAGTGACTTACACAATATAGTTGCAGCTGCTGAGTCGGACTTTGGCGCCAATGTAGTATATGGTTTTGAGTCAAATGTTAATGCGGCTTCTCTGCCAGTAGTCCGTGCCATAGCAAAAGAGCTGGCTGCGTTAAACATTGAGTACATTGGTAAAAACCAGGCTAACGGCGGGCCGGATTTAATCCCATTTAAAAAAGCGGTGTCGGCACCTATATTTGAGTTGGCCCAAGATGGCACTGATTACTTTGATTACCATCACACAGCTGATGACACACTCGATAAAGTAACGCCTGCTAAACTGCGCCAAAATACCGCTGCGTATGCTGTATTTGCGTTAATGGCAGCAGATGCCAAAACAACAATTCAACCGAAAGCGCAGACTAACTAATAACTGACATACTTACTTACAGTTTGTCGCTTTAATAAACGCACTCCTTGTTTTACCTTTATATAAATTAAATAAAACAAGGAGTGTGCGGGCATGTTGCTTTTCAATACGAGTCGGTCGTTCCCTCATTTTGCACAAACACAGTGCTGCCCTAACTGCCATAGCCGCGCCTACCATTTAATAAACCAAAGCCGTTTTTTACGCTTTACGGTTATTCCTGTTCTACCTTTAGCACTAAACTATAAATACGAATGCTATCAATGCGGCCATAATGCGCCTGTAAAATTAAAGCAGTTACCGACGTTTGAAATTTTCACTCTACCTAAATACTTTATAGGGGTATTTTTAGCGTTATGGGTGGGTTTATTTTTTTACCAACAACACGCTGTAGCGCAAGCGCAAAAGCAAAGCTACTTAACTAACCCTAAAGCCTACGATACGTATTTAGTACACGCTGATAAATTTACTCATGAGCCATGGACACTCACCAACTTAAAAGTTGCGCAAGTTTTAAGTTTTGACGAGCAGTTTATAACGTTTCAAGTAAGTAACTACAGCTATAAGCGCAACAAAGGCATTACTACTGCAATGCGTACCAGCTTATTAGTACAAAGAGGTTACTTCTCAGATGACAAAATTACTTTGCCTCGTAGCGAAGTAAAAAGACTTTACAACGACGGGGTGATTTACGACATACTGCGCCCCTCAGCAAATAGTTTATATGGTGGTTTTGTAATGTTTCCGCCAAAACCAAAACCGCTATATAAAGGCTTAAAGCTCGACAAAAATAACCAACAGGGCATTACGTATTTTAAAAACGGACAGTATAGCGATGCGCTTGAGAGTTTTACTCTAGCCGCAAATGCCGGCTCGCAATGGGGGCAGCTCAACCTTGCGCAAATGTACCGAGATGGACAAGGCGTGACTCAAAATGTACAAACAGCAAAACATTGGTATGAGCAGGCAATAGCGCAAGGTAATAGCAAAGCTAAAATAGAATTAGAGGAAATGTGCGATAAAGCAAACTGCAAATAAAAAATGGCCAGTTTAACTGGCCATTTTCAATCTTCATTCATACTTATAATTAGAAAGTCATATGCTCATCTAAAAAGTTAAGTACCTGCTTGTAGTAGCGCGTTCTGTGCTCTGCTTTATAAAAGCCATGCCCTTCATCTTCAAGTAACTCGTATATGTAAGGATGGTTTTCTTTTTTTAATGCTGCAACTAAAGACTCAGCTTGCTCAATTGGTGCTCTCTCATCCTGCCCACCATGTACAATTAAAACTGGCGCTTTAAGTTTGTCTATGTTGTAGCTAGGTGAAAAACGCTTTAACAGTGCCTCATCAGTACCAAGCGCGCTTTTAAGATAGCGCTGTCCACGGTCTCGTTCAGAGATATCGCCTTCTTCGAACATTAGCGGTAAATCGTACACCCCAACTACACCAATAGCACACTGAAACATATCTGGTTCTAAAATTGCACTTTGTAATGCCGAATAACCACCAAAACTTGCGCCCATTATACAAATATTATCTTTATTTACAGTGCCTTGCTCTATTAAGTATTTTACACCGTCAATAATGTCGTATTGTATTTCAGCACCCCATTTTTTATGTCCGGCATGTTCAAAGTTGCGGCCAAAGCCACCAGAGCCTCTAAAGTTAACTTTTAGTACTGCAATGCCTCTACTGGCTAATAGCTGAGCTTCGCTCTCATAGCCCCACCAATCTCTTGGTCCATGAGGACCACCGTGAGGCATAACAACTAAAGGTAAGTTTTTCTCATCAGTATTATTAGGGATGGTTAAATATCCGTATATTGTTAAGCCATCACGCGCTTTATAATTTACAGGTTTGGTTATAGCCATTTCACTTGGCTTGATCCAGCTTTTAGTCGCAAACAAAAAGCGTAAGCTATTCTTTTTGGCATCGAACAAGTAGTAGCTGCCAGGGTTAGTATCGCTTGACGCAAAGATAATACTCTTCTCACCATCTTCTGTACTACTAACAAGCTGAACTTGCTGCCCTTGAAGGGATTGTATTAATGCCTTTAAGCGCTCACTTTTATGTGAATTATTTATAAAGGAATAGGCAGGATAGCCAAGTTCATTTTCAATTGCGAATAATTCTTTAGAAACTTCATCTACCCACACTTTTTTTGGAGAGACCTGTGGTTCTTTATGCAAAAGCTCAAACTTTTTACTCTCTAAATTTAGTTTATAAAGCCCCTTTGCTTCGCCATTTTCTGACGCTGTAACATAAACAGAAGCACCCGTACTATCAAACGCATGAAGGCTAATATCAGTGTATTTTAACTCTCCTAAATCAAGCTGTTGCCATTCACCACCTGACTTCTCACGGGTATAAATTTTTTGATTAATATAATCATCGTTTGAAACAGCAACACGCACATTACCATCATGATCTGTTAAAAAGCCTGCCATTCTTGATGGTGAGCGAGTGACTCTTTTTCGCTTTCCGCTGTAAATATCAACTTCATAAACTATTGTATGCGGCTCATTTGAAGCGCTCCATGGGTAGGTCAGGATCAGCATTTTACGCTTATCATGAATAAGCGGGTCTAGTACATAAGAAGTACCTAGTATGGGTGTCGCTTTTTTTATACGGGTTCCTGTTTGCATTTCACCTTGGTAACCCACTAAATATTTGCCTCGGCTACCATCAGCATTTACACCAAAAAGCTCACCATGAAATTCGGGATGATCTTTCCAGCCTTTAATGTACTCTTTAGCCAGTACAATTCTTTCATTGTTAACCCAATAATAATTGCCAACCTGGGCATCATTAGGAAACTTAATTGCATGACTTACTTTAAATGTATCAGTGCTTAGCACCATTAATACATTTTTTCCTTCAGGGCGAGTAATTACAGCTAAGTATTTTCCATCAGGTGAAATTTTCACACCTGCAAACTCTATATCTTTACTAAAGCTTTCTATCGGTACCAAGTCGTTACTTGCTGTAGTATGAGAGCTAAAAATACTTGCCAGCAATAAAGGCAGACAAGCCAAAAACTTATTCATTAAAGTTCCTTTTATTTATTTTTGATTGAGCTTTATGTTACATACTTTTAACAAAAACATACACCATACTTCTTCCCTTTATGTAAACAGGCGTAAATTAATAGGGTTATTAATCTAATGCTTAGGGTTAGTAAGCTTACTCCAAACTAAATGCAGAATAACAATGCATAGCCCCGCTACTACCCCTAGTAATCCGTCAAATATAAGGGGGGCTAATGTTTCGCCGGTGCCATTTAATAACGACTTGCCTATGGCTATTACTTCTAATTGCCAATGATGTAGTAGCTCAATACCGTGGGATAAAATGCCGCCACCGACTAAAAACATGGCCACCGTGCCGGCAAAGGCTAAAAATTGCATAAGCCTTGGTGCTGCAGCTAATAGCCCCTTACCAAGCATCTCTTTAAATTTATTAGCCGACACCTTTGATTGATTAAGCAAATACAACCCCGCGTCATCAAGCTTCACAATACCGGCTACAAGGCCGTATACACCTATGGTCATTAATACGGCTATAACACACAGTACAAGCGCCTGATTTACAAGTGTGGCACCTGCAACCGTTCCCAAGGTGATCACTATAATTTCGGCTGAGAGAATAAAGTCGGTGCGTATGGCTCCTTTTACTTTTTGCTTTTCATACTCAGCTGGGTCTAATTGCTGCGACTCATCAGCCTCTTTTTCGGGGTGAGGTAAAAACCGAGTAAATACTTTCTCAGCGCCTTCAAAACATAAAAATAAGCCACCGATTATTAGCAGCGGGGTTATTAACCAAGGCAGCCATACACTTATGAGCAATGCACCAGGCACCAAAATAGCTTTATTTAAAAATGAGCCCTTTGCCACAGCCCAAACTACGGGTAATTCGCGGTCGGCTGTAACCCCTGTAACTTGCTGAGCATTAAGTGCTAAGTCGTCACCAAGTACACCGGCTGTTTTTTTAGTGGCGACTTTACTCATTGTGGCAATGTCATCAAGTAAGGTGGTTATATCATCAAGTAATGTTAAAAGGTTAATGCCTGCCATGTTGCTTCCTAGCTAAAAAATAATGCTATCAACATAGCGTAATCCGTAATTTTCACCAACGGTTAATTTTGCTTTGTTATGCTGATTAAACGCACTGATTTTTATCAATGGCAAACTTACTTAGGGGATATAAATGAAAGCATTGGTGGTTATTTTTACAAGCATGCTGGTTTTATCAGCCTGTAGTAATGAGTCTAAAAGTACCCACTACTTATGCAACGAGCGCGTAGTAGAATTAGCCCACCAAGGAGCGGGGGCAACACTTACTTTAAATGAGCAAACATATACGCTTAATAAAGAGCCGAGCGCATCAGGGGTAAAGTATATTAATGAGCGAGTGCTATTTTGGTCTAAAGCCGATGAAGCGATGTTGATTGTTTCAGGTAATAAATACCACTGCCAACTTCAACAAGCCGACGCCTTATAATTTTGTCTTTCGCGATTTAAACTTTTTCTTTTTTCTCATCGTAATAAATACCCTGTTTTTACACTATCACTGACTTAACAACTGCACATGCATTTGTTGTTTAGTTGGGTATAATACTTTCACTTTTTGCTTAGTAGCGGCCTACCATGAAATATAAAGATTTACGTGATTTTATCGATTTGCTTGAAAAAAAAGGCGAACTTAAACGTATTACTCAAGAAATCGACCCGTATCTTGAAATGACCGAAATAGCCGACCGTACATTACGTGCTAAAGGCCCCGCATTATTGTTCGAAAACCCAAAAGGTCACAGTATGCCTGTGCTTGCAAACTTATTTGGTACACCTAAGCGCGTTGCTATGGGCATGGGCCAAGAAGATGTAAGCGAGCTGCGTGAAGTTGGCAAGCTACTCGCTTTTTTAAAAGAGCCCGAACCACCAAAAGGAATTAAAGAAGCACTAGGGCAAATTCCGGTATTTAAACAAGTACTCAATATGCCGGCTAAAGAAGTTAAAAAAGCACCGTGCCAACAGGTTGTTCTAGAAGGTGACCAGGTAGATTTAACTAAGTTACCAATACAGCATTGTTGGCCTGGAGATGCCGCTCCCCTTATTACTTGGGGTTTAACCGTTACCAAAGGGCCTTATAAAAAGCGCCAAAATTTGGGTATTTACCGCCAGCAGCTATTAGGTAAAAATAAAATAATTATGCGTTGGTTATCGCATCGCGGTGGCGCACTCGATTTTCAAGAATGGTGTAAAGAAAACCCCGGTGAGCCTTACCCAGTTTCGGTTGCATTAGGAGCTGATCCTGCCACTATTTTAGGTGCGGTGACACCTGTGCCAGACACGTTAAGCGAATATGCCTTTGCTGGCTTACTGCGCGGTAGTAAAACAGAAGTGGTTAAGTCAATTTCAAATGACTTACAGGTCCCTGCCAGTGCCGAAATAGTACTTGAAGGCTACATTATGCCTGGCGAAATGGCTCCCGAGGGGCCATATGGTGACCACACTGGTTATTACAATGAAGTTGATGATTTTCCTGTGATGACAGTAACCCATTTAACACACCGTAAAAACCCAATTTACCATAGTACATTTACCGGCCGTCCACCTGATGAGCCAGCTATTTTAGGTGTGGCATTAAACGAAGTGTTTGTGCCTATATTGCAAAAGCAGTTTCCAGAAATCGTCGACTTTTACTTGCCACCCGAAGGCTGCTCTTACCGTATGGCCGTGGTAACCATGAAAAAACAATACCCAGGCCATGCTAAGCGCGTAATGATGGGCGTATGGTCGTTTTTACGTCAGTTTATGTACACTAAGTTTGTTATTGTTTGCGATGATGATGTAAATGCCCGTGACTGGAACGATGTTATTTGGGCCATCACTACCCGTATGGACCCTGCGCGCGACACTACATTAATTGAAAACACGCCAATAGATTACCTCGATTTTGCATCGCCGGTATCTGGGCTTGGCTCAAAAATGGGCATGGATGCAACAAATAAGTGGCCAGGTGAAACCGACCGCGAATGGGGCGAGCCAATTGTCATGGATAAAGCGACAAAAGATCGTGTTGACGAAATTTGGCAAAGCCTCGATATACTTTAAGCACGCTTAGTGAATATAAACAGGCTATAAAATAACCCCGCAGATATGTTAATATTGCTCCACTTAACTGCATATCTGCGTAAACGCTGCTAAAAGGTAAAAAATGCAAACATTAAAAGCTGAAGTTGTTGCCATCAGCCCACTTACAGAATTTGTTCATAAAGTAATTTTAAAGCCTCAACAACCTGTTACGTTTGAAGCTGGCCAATACATGCAACTTGTACTTGGCGAAAAAGACAAGCGCGCATTTTCGATTGCAAGTCGTCCATCGCAATGTGATGAAATAGAGCTTCATATTGGCGCATCTGAAGCCGATTCATACGCAATGCAATCGCTTGAGCATTTACGTAATGCGCATCAAAATAATACACCGGTAGATATAGAAGCCGGCCTTGGTGTATCGCAACTACGCCTACAATGCGAGCGCCCTATTATTTTATTGGCTGGCGGCACTGGTTTTTCTTATGCAAAATCAATGGCTGATCACTTAGCTGAAATTAACTGCGACCGCCCGGTACTATTTTACTGGGGTGTTAAAGAAGAGTCTGCATTGTATGCTCACAGCGAAATGCAAGCATGGGCAGAGAGTAACGAGCACTTTAAATTTATTCCTGTTGTAGAAAACCCATCTGCTAATTGGCAAGGCCACACTGGGTTTGTACACAAAGCAGTAATGCAAGATATTGTGTCGTTAGAACCTTACGACATTTATATGGCTGGTCGCTTTGACATGATAGGCATTGTCCGTGATGACTTTATTGCTCACGGTGCTGTTCGCGAAAACATGTACGCCGATGCATTCGCGTTTATAAAATAAATTTTTATTTATAATACAAAGGCGCCCCATGGCGCCTTTGTTATTTCTATCAAATTTAAGCTATTAATTGGTATAACCTATTACTTTAATCAGTATAAACAATTTCCTAAATTCCTATCTATAAACCATACTTTGTATAGAACATCAGCGGGAGAGACCCAAATGTTAAATACAAAAGTAAAAGATTTTATGCAACGTAAGTTGCCACACATTACCCCCAATACCGAAATGACCACCGCTATTAGCGAGCTGCAAAAGTTTAACTTATTAGGTGCACCAGTATTTGATGACAATAAATCGCTGGTTGGTTTTATATCTGAGCAAGAGCTGTTAAAACCATTAATGCGAAGCAGCTATTTTTGCGATGGCGTTGTAAAAGTTTCGCAGCTTATGCAAACCGAGGTTGTAACCGTTAATGCCGATACCAACATTATCGAGCTTGCAGAGCAAATGAAAACAGGAAAGCCAAAAAACTATCCCGTTGTTGAGGGTGATACCGTAATAGGGCTGATTGGCCGAAGCGATGTATTAAAAGCACTGTTTGATAATTACGTGAGCTGCCAAACAAAAGTAAGCTAACATAAAAAATGCCGCTAATAAGCGGCATTTTTTGTATTAAGCGTGTTTAACGTGCTGCAGCAAGCGCAGTTAATGCGTATTTATCGCTATCGCTTAAAAATGCAATCTCTAAGGCATTAGCTTGTGCCTTATGCATATCGGCTTGTGTTAAACCCGCCTTTGGTGCAGCCACTAAATATTCATGCTCAATTTCAATGCCCTCTACAGCCGGATCGTCGGTATTAATACACGCTAAAATACCGTGATCTAAAAACTGTTTAAGGGGGTGTTTAGCTAAATCGTTTACGGTACTGGTTTGAATATTACTGGTTAAGCACGACTCAATACCAATGCGGTTATCGCGCAGGTAGTCCATTAGTTTAGGGTCTTCAATTGCTTTTACCCCATGGCCTATACGGCTTGCACCTAATTCATTAATGGCTTGCCAAATACTCGCTGCGCCCAGCGCTTCACCGGCATGGATGGTAGCGGCCAGGTAAGCGTCTCTTACTTGCTTAAATTGTTCAACAAAAAGCTCTCCCGGAAAACCAATTTCATCTCCGGCTAAATCAATCGCCACTAAATCATTTTTAAAGGCAAGTAATGCGTCAAGCTCCTGCTGACAAGTTTTAACACCGTAAGTACGCGACATAATACCAATTAAGTTTGCTTTAATATTGGCGCCTTGAGTAGCCGATTTAATACCATCAACCACGGCCTCAACCACCCCTTGCGGGTGTAAGCCTTGGCTTTGTGCCATATAATACGGGCTAAAGCGAAGCTCTACATAATCAAGTCCCTGCGCTTGAGCATCTTCTATGTTTTCAACGGCAATGCGTCTACAGGCGTCGTAGTCGCCCAGTACCGTTACCCCCCAGTCGAGCTTTTGTAAAAAAGCCATTAAATCAGGCTCAGGATCAATAACCTGCACATGAGGGATAAGCGCCTCTACGTTATCAGCAGGTAGCGTAATATTAAACTGTCGACCAAGCTCTAGTATGGTTTGCGCACGTACATTGCCATCTAAATGACGATGAATATCTAGCAGAGGTAATTTTTTATTTATCATAATAGCGACTCGGTTAGGTTAAAATTGCGCGCATGATACGCAGGTACAGTTATTTTTCAAGTGTAGAGCAGTTAAAGTAAATATTAGCGGTCATATGTCTGCTTTTTACTCAAAAAGTGAACAAAATTAGGTTTTTGTTCACTTATTTTGATGAGCTAAGTGATGCCAGAGTGTTTTAAATAAGGTATTTGCTTCAATGGGTTTAGTAATATAATTATCCATACCGCTGGCAACTGCTTTTTTAACATCGTCATCGTGGGCATTAGCAGATAAGCCAATAATAGGTAGGTCAAACAAACCAAGTTCATTACGAATAACTCGCGTGGCTTCAAGGCCATCCATTTTTGGCATTTGTATATCCATAAGCACAATGTCGTAGGTATGCTCTGTCAGCTTTTCAATCGCCTCAAAACCATCATTAGCAATATCAGCAACGCACCCTTTGGTTTTTAAAATAGCGCTCGCGACGTGCTGATTTAATGGGTTATCTTCAACAAGCAATAATTTATAATCTGCAAAAGAAAGCGTACTAACATCTATCTCATCATATTGTTGCTTTATTTGCTCAGCCTTTGGTAGTGGCGAATAAATTGGCAGGCTAAAAGTAAACGTAGAACCGTGCCCTTCGTGGCTTATTAAATCAATTTCTCCGCCCATCAACTCTACAAGCTTTTTGCATATACTTAAACCTAAGCCCGTGCCGCCATATTGACGCGAGGTAGAGCTATCGGCTTGTGCAAACGGTTTAAAGAGCTGTTTTTGCGCCTCTTTACTAATACCAATACCGGTATCGTTAACGCTAAAGTAAGTCATTTTTTTTGATTGCCACACTTTAAGCGTGATGCTGCCTTTGGCCGTAAACTTAATGGCATTATTGATTAGGTTTAGCAAAACTTGTTTTAAGCGTATTGGGTCGGTGTTGATAACCAAGTTACTTGATTTATCGTAATCAAGCATAAATTCTAGCGACTTTGCTTCTATATCAAACTGCAGCAAATTAGCCACTTCTTCACTGAGTGTGCCTACATCAATTGGCTCTTGAATTAAATCAAGTTTGCCTGCTTCCATTTTAGAAAAATCGAGCACATCATTTAATACTCTTAGCAATACGCCTAGTGCCCCATCTGCTTGTTCAATATAGCTGCGAGCTTGCTGCCAATCGTTTTGCTGTAGGGCTAAATAATGCAGCCCTTTAATACCATTAATAGGCGTGCGAACTTCGTGGCTCATATTTGCTAAAAACTGGCTTTTTATTTCATTGGCTTCATCGGCCTTTTGCTTTTCTAAGCGTAAAATTTTTGTTTGTTTTGCTACCTGCTCACGTATACGAATATTGGTACCCGTTACCGATATTAAAAAGGTAATAAGCAGCCAAACAAATAACATGCCGGCTATTTGTGCAAGCCAGTAAACTAACCATGACTCTCGTTGCATTGGCTGATGCAGCTCCACCTGCCATACCCGCTTACCTACCAATAACTTATAGTCTTTTAACGGCAATAGTTGTTGATGATCGGCAATAAAAATAGGCTGTGCATTATTCTCTGTTGTGGTGTCTGTAAAGCTCACTGCAACGCCGTTATTTTGATCAAATAACACCGCGTTTGATAGTCTCTCTAAACTAACAACGGCTACCACAAAACCTTTAAAATCGTCTTCGGTAATATTGTTGCCAAACACCGGATGAAAAAACAACACGCCGCGCTCAGCTTCGTTTTGTACTAAATTTATTGGCTCACTGATCACCAACTCATTTAACACTTTTGCTTTTATTAATGCAGATCGCCTTACCTCATTTGAGGCAAGATCAAAGCCAATTACGTCTTCATTTCCCGACAAAGGATGTGCGTATTGTACGGGGTAGTAAAAATCTCGAGGGGGTACGGCCTGCCAACTGCCATCTTTTGCTCTTTCTTTTAAGCTATATTTAGCCAGCTCTGTATTGTTATTAACCTCTATATACTGAGCTAGGTTTTCACTTGGTAAGTAGGGCACCCACTCAAATGCTAAAATTTCTTCGCTGTAACGAAGCTGCTTAGAAGTAAACTGCTTAAATTCTGTAAAGCTCACATCGTCACTACTAGAAAAAAAGCTCGCCAGTAAGGCGAGATGTGCTGTTATTTCGTTAATTTTATTGTTGATAGCATCTTGAGTGGCTAATATTTTCAGCTCTTCTTTTTGAATATTTTTTTCTTTTTTTACACTGGCCGCGCCATAAAAGCTAATACTTATAACCATATAAATTAACAGTGAGGGCAGTATAACTTGTAGGCGATAATTTACCTGTGAATAGTTAAATGCCGCCAGCATAAGCGGAGTAAAAACAAGCACTCCAATACTGTCGCCTATCCACCACGCTATAAACGTATCCCAACCGGCTTGAGACACAATAACGCCATTAAAAATTAATAAGCTGGTGCCTACACCTGCAGCTATAACACAGCACAATGGGCCGGCAACAACGAGGCTTTGAATACAGTGCTTTAAAGAAGATAAGTCGAGTGGTGCTTTAATCACTTTAGTGACCAATTGGCTACCTACCCATGCTTGTAAAGTAGCAGCAAAGGTAACAGCCGCAGCATGCATAAATACACTTAATTGAAATATCGCTGAGGCGCTTTCTAAATGAATGAGGTTAGTAAAAAAAGCCCCTAAAACAATACCTAGTAAGCTCTTTCTGCCCCAAATTAAAAAGCCAGCAAGCGCAATTCCCGAAGGCGGCCACACAGCCACTGCGTAGCCATCTATCGCTAATAGTAAATTACTAAAATATCCGGTAAAAAAGTAAGCGCACGCTAAACTGACAGTGACAATAAAAAAGTGTTTCAACCCAATGCTCCCGAATATCAAAGCTGCAAAAGTATAAGTGTAGCCTTTATTGATACAAAACGAGTGCTTTATCGGCTTGTGCGGTATTTTTATAGCTAAGCGCTGCTTGCTGAGCAAATTGCTTTTTGTTTTCGATATTCAAGGCTTTATCAAAAACCTTTGCGGCTAACTCATAATCGCCTTGGGCATTAGCTAAACACGCAAGCGAGAGTAATAATGCGTTGTTTGCATCATCTTTTTTCAGGCGCTCTTGAATACTACTTTGAAGCTTTACAGCCTCTGCCGAGGTGGCGTTACTTAATATATTAGCCAGCTGAGCATGTTGCTCGTCGTGCTTCACCATTTTAATTAAGTCACTTTCAATCGCACTTAACTGACCCACTTTAGCCATTTGCATTAAGTAAGCTGTATTAGCATGAGCTTGTAGCTTTTTAGGAAGTTGTTTATATTTTTCAGTGATTTTATCGCTAGCTTGTGCATTAAAATAGGCATTAAACAGCTGTGTCCACTGCGCATCGTTAAGGACTTTTTTGCGAAGTAAACGCGGTAAAAAGTCTTCAAGAGCACTAAAGTGCTGTTGCTGTACAAGTATTTCGGCGTATAGCTTAAGCTCAAGTGGTGTCGCTTTTTTTGAATCGCTGTTTGCACGCATTTGTGATTCTATTGCGCTGCTATCGCCACTGGCTATCCAAAGTTTAGTAACGTTAAGTTGCTGCTCTGGGCTAATTTCAAATAAACGCTCTAGAGCTTTGTCGGTTTGGTTATTAGCAAGCGCTGCTTTTGCTAATAGCGCTAAGCGTATATCTTCAAACTTACTGGGTACACTATTACCTGATAACGCTTGCTCAACAAGCTCGTAATCATCGTTTATCGCACTCCATAAGGCTTGCTCTATAGCTGCTTGCTTTCGCTCTTCGCTACGCGCAAAAAATCCATGTTTAGTATTATGATAAATCGACAATAAATAGCGCACTAATTTGTAAGTTAAAAACAAAATTGTTGCACTAATTACCGCCATAATACAAAACGATACAATCGTGCCTTCAATCGTGGTGTTGTTAAACGAGATCAGCACATAGCCTTTTTCATCCAGTACAAATGGCGTAATCGCTAAAACTAAAACAATCGCAACAATTAATACTATAAGCCCTATCATTGCGCCCACTCCTTAACCTGCTGCGTACTTTGTAGGTTTACTTCAGGGTTAAAGTTTAATGGCTCTTTTTCTAGGCTAGTTAGTGCATTTATAACCACTTTTGTCGCCTCGTCATCTTGTTTAAAGTACTCATTAACAAGACGCTTTGCCTCACTTATGGCACTAAAATAAATGCTCGCTTGTTTGCTCATTAATGCATCTTGAGCTTGCGTCACATTTAATTTAATACGTTGATTAATTAAGTGGCGCTCCTGATCGGTTAGCAGTGGCTCTATAGCAACCCCTTCGTGCTGGCGAATAGTAATAAAGCTATCAACTAGCTTATTCCAGCTATTACTTAGGTTTTGCTGCCAATCGCTTACATCTTCACTCAAGGCATTTTTTTCAATTTCTGTTGCTTCTTGCGGTATGTTAACGGCATTAAATGCAAGCTTATCTATGTTTGATAACACGCTATTAAGCTTTAAGTAAATGGCTTCTGTTGGGATAGGTTTTAAGCTATCTAGTGTTTGAATGTCTTGTGTTATTGCTTGGCGAACTGCAACAGTACCTGGGTGTTCACTCAATAAGGCATCTAAGCGTTTAAGTACAGCGCTGGCACCTTGGTAATCTTTTTCAGCCCACAGTTTAAACTCAGCCATACGTTGTAAGCTGGTTACTTCTTGCGGGTTTAGTGAAGCGCCTTGCTGCTGAGCTTGTTGCAATGCTGCTTTTAATTGTTGCTGGTTACTCTCTGCACTTTCATTAAGCGCAGCTGCCACTTTTTGCTCACTATTGAACAATGCTTGCTGAAGATTAGATTGCGCAGACTTGAGCGCCTGTAACTCTTGTGACAATAACGCGTTTTCTTCTTTTAGTTCATTAACAGCTACATTTTGGGCTTTACCTGCATTGAGTTTTTGGTAAAACTCATACCCCACACCACAGGCAACAATAAGCGAAATGATCAGCGCTAATACCGCTAATTTACTTATTTTTTGCTTATCGTTATGTGGTTTACTGTGTGCTTTAGCTGCCTCTTTTTTTTGTGCAGAGGCCGCTGCCTTAGTGGTTGGTGTGTTATCTGCCGTTACTGGCTTTGACTGTTCGCTCATCTTGCTACCTTGCTGTTTTATGCAGGAAAACATAGCGGTATCGCTTGCCCCTGCGGCAATGTGTATATTAGCCGAGCTTACCTGTTGCTGTTGTAAATAAGCGGCTATACGCTCGCTAGCAACATAAAATCGGCACTGTTGTAACCACTGTAACTGTTGTTCAGTCAGGTTATTAAATATTGCATCAACTGCTGCATTACTGGTTATGACTATACCTTGTACTTTCAGGCTTTGCCAGTGGTCTGTCCAGTTGGTTTTTTCAGCGCTTATTGGCTCGCGCTTGTATACCACACAGTTATTTAAAAATGCCCCACGCGCCTTTAAGGTTTTGGCAATATCTGGACGCCCCGCTTGGCCTTTTACTAATACAATATTGCTACCATCAACCTCAGCTAACGAGTTTAGCGCCAATAACCCTTCAGAATCATGTAGCTTAGGCACTGCTGCGCGCACGCCAAATAACGCATAAATAGTATCTGCAGTTTGCTGCCCTACTGCGTAAAATTGCGCTTTGGTATTTATTGTTGGCTTTAATTGCGCAAGGGCGGTAACGGCATCTTGAGAGATAAAAATAATTTTATCGGCATTAATTAACGGGCTTAGCTCGGTAGAAGAAGGCGTAAGGTAGGATATTTTTAAAACAGGAAATAATGACGCCTGATAACCCGCTTGCTCAAGTTGCTGAGCAAGGGCTGCGCCTTTTCCTTCGGGCCGAGTTACCAGGATATGTGTCATTTATGCGTCTCTATATACTTCTGCTAATATTTTGTCGGCGCCTTGCGCTAATAATTTTTTAGCAAGCTGCACACCGATAGCTTCTGCATCATTTATATGACCGGTTACTTCGTCATGTAAAATTTCACTACCATCTACCGCGCCCACGAGGCCACGTAAATGCACTTGCTCGCCATCAACTAATGCGTAGGCACCAATTGGTACTTGGCAGCCACCTTCTAAATGACGATTCATAGCACGCTCTGCATTTACACGAATACGTGTTTGGGTATGCTCAAGCGGGGCCAGTAAGGCTTTTGTTACTTCATCGTCAATACGACATTCAATGCCGACAGCACCTTGTCCGTTAGCAGGTAGAGATACCTCAGGCTCAATATAATCAGCAATACGCTCGTCCATTTTTAAACGTAGCAGTCCGGCTGCGGCTAAAATAATCGCATCGTACTGGCCATCATCTAGCTTAGCTAAACGAGTATTAACATTACCACGTAAGTCTTTAATGACTAAATCAGGGCGCAAAGCTCTAATTTGGCACTGACGACGAAGGCTAGAAGTGCCTACTACAGCGCCTTTTGGTAATTCGCTTAAATTGGCAAAGTTATTTGATACAAATGCGTCGCGCGGGTCTTCACGCTCACAAATTGTGTGCAGTGCTAAGCCTTCTGGAAATTCAACGGGTACATCTTTCATTGAATGCACAGCAATATCCGCGCGGCCATATAACATTGCTTGCTCAAGCTCTTTAACAAACAAGCCTTTACCACCAATTTTAGCAAGCGGTGTATCTAAAATAATATCCCCTTGAGTAGACATAGGGACTAATTCTACGCGCACATCAGCATGAAAATGCTCAAGCTGTGCTTTTACAAATTCAGCCTGCCAAAGCGCTAAAGCACTTTTACGGGTTGCAATGCGTACTAACTTTGTTTTTTCTGTCATAGGGGTATCCAAATAGTTACAGCTAATAGCCAAGCTTAATTAGCTAAAATTCTAAATTCTTTTTGAGCAATTAAATTACCTTGCTCATCAACAACATCTACACGCCAATGGCCTGTTTGTGTATTCATAATATTTTTGGTTGAGTACGTTCTGTAGCGCGGCGAGGTAACATTAAGTGAAATCTCAGCCATGGTTTCACCCTCATAAGACCATACATGCTTTACTTGTTGGCCTTGTAGGTTTTTAAGCTCACTAAAAAACGAAAGTGCCTCCTCAAACTGATTTAAGCGGATATCTGCAGCAAATACATTAGTGGGCTCGCGCTTACTTACTTTGCGAGTAAGCACTGCACGGCTAATTTTACCTGTATCAATTTGTGCACCTAACGCAACACTGGCAATGTGCGCATTAGATGAAAAGCCTTCACTGCTGGTTAGCGAACCGTCGTCGTTTTCAATATCTGGAAGCTGTTCATTGGGTGATGCGCTTAACTGCGTGCTAGTAAGCGGCTGATTAGCGATAGGCTCAGCGAGTTCGGTATCTGATTGCTCAATAACAGAAACTTGATTGCTTTGGACGTTAGCAATTGGTTCTATATCCGTTTGCTCATTATTGCTTTGCGCTAACGAAGTATTATTAACGCTTTCATCCTCAAGCACCGCTGGCGCAACATCTGCTATATCATTTATAAGCTCATTTGGGCGCGTTTGCTCGTCATTTATACTCACCGTGGGCTCAACATTATCTGCTGTGTTGTCGCTTAAAGGTGAATACGGCGATTGCTCATTAGGTTGCTCGCCCTGCTCGGCATTTACCGAGCTAGTTAAGCCATACACAACCGCTGCCGAGGTCATTGCTACCAACATAGAAACACTCGCAATACGACGCCAATGCCACTCGTAGCTTACATTAGGTACACTATTTTGTGGTTCGCGTTTTACATTTGCTTTAATAACTATTTTTTGACTCATATTGACCTCAGCGGCTCCAAATTAGCTTAAACGGGCAATTAACCATTGGCGAATAGCTTGCAGTTCTTCTGCGCAAACCTGATGAGCCATAGGGTATTCTTGCCAGCTTACATCCATGTTATGTGCTGTTAATACTTCAAACGCACTTCTACCCGCGCTATGCGGCACTACATTATCTTGGCTACCATGAGCCATAAATACATTTAAATCAGTATGCTTTGCTTCTTGCGCTAGCTTTTCAGGCACGCACATATAAGTAGACAGCGCCATAACACCTGCAAGTTTGTGCTCAAATCGCGGCGCTAAATGTAAAGACACCACGCCCCCTTGCGAAAAGCCCGCCAAAATAATTTTATTGGCAGGTATACCATTTTCAATTTCTTGATTGATCAGGGCTTGCACTTTTTCGGCTGAATCTCTCACGCCTTGTTCATCGGCACGTTTGTCTAATTCTATAGATTTAATGTCGTACCACGAGCGCATTTCCATGCCACCATTTATGGTGACCGGTTGAATAGGCGCATGCGGAAAAATAAATCGTATACCAAGCTCACTGGGTAAGTTAAGTTGCGGTGCAACCGGTGCAAAGCCATCGCCAGAGTCGCCTAAACCATGCAGCCAAATAACAGTGGCTTTGTGCTCACCTTGCGCTGGGTATTGTGCAAACTCTAAACTCATAAGCTTGATTGCCACTTAATTTCTTGGCCAGCTTGGCGAGTAGACGCTTGGTTCATAAACTCCCAAAACTCTGCGCCAGAGCGGTTATCAATCCACTGGCCGTCACGCATTTCAAAATGGTGGCCATTAAATTTAGTCGCAACCCACACTTGATGCAAAGGCGCTTGTTTGTTAATTACAATTTTACTTTTATCAGGGAAAATTATTTCTAAAATACCCTCTGCCGATTCGTAGTCTAAATCTGCTTCGCAATCATCAACTTGCTCTTCAATTGTGAACATAAGAGCTTCGGCTAATTGGTGATATTCGTGTTCAGTCATTGTAATTTTCCTTTGCAGGCGAGCTGCCTAATATTGGGTACGGTTTATATACAGCTAGTGTAACAGGAATAAAATCATCCGCGAATAGCTGCATTTTTTAGATATTCTGTTACTCTGCGATTATAAAGCCAGCAACCGTATTAATCTAATGAAAGCGACACATACCTTACAATTAAAACGACTATATATAAGTACTTTACTGCTAAGTGCATTAGCTGGCTGCGGCCAAAGCGGGCCTTTGTATTTACCAGAACAACAGGCTGAGCAAAACACACCCCCTAATACAGCACAGCCAACGCCCGTAAAAAAAACCAACACAGAGCAAGTGCAGGAGCAATAAATGGATTATTTTAACTATCAAAACAATCAATTATTTGCCGAAGATGTCAGCATTGCCACAATTGCTCAGCACTATGGTACGCCGTGTTATGTGTACTCGCGTGCTACTTTTGAGCGCCATTATTTAGCCTTTGCAAATGCCACTAAAAATCATAAAAGTTTGGTGTGCTACGCAGTTAAAGCCAATTCTAATATTGCAGTATTAAATATATTAGCGCGTTTAGGCTCAGGGTTTGACATAGTGTCTAAAGGTGAGTTGGCGCGTGTAATAAAAGCTGGCGGTGATGCCAGTAAAGTGGTGTTTTCAGGTGTGGCTAAAACCGCCGACGAGATTGCTTATGCACTAAAGTTAGGCATTAAATGCTTTAACGTTGAATCGGCCTCAGAGCTTGAGCGTATTTCTGAGGTAGCGTGCGAGTTAAATTTAGAAGCCCCTATTTCTATTCGTGTAAACCCTGATATAGATGCCAAAACACACCCGTATATTTCTACCGGTTTAAAAGAAAACAAGTTTGGTATCGATATTCAAACGGCTATGAGCGTTTATCAGCATGCGGCGTCTTTACCAGGTCTAAAAGTAACCGGTGTAGATTGCCACATAGGCTCGCAATTAACTGAGGTTAAACCTTTTTTAGAAGCGCTTGATAAGCTAATGGCATTAATAGATGAGCTTAAAGCAAATGGTATTGAGCTTACTCATTTAGATATTGGCGGCGGGTTAGGCGTTCCTTATAATGATGAACAGCCACCCCACCCAAGTGAATATGCTGCGCAGGTTACCGAGCGCTTAGCCAATTACAAACACCTTGAGCTTATTTTTGAGCCAGGGCGCGCTATAGCCGCTAATGCTGGAATTTTAGTAACGCAGGTTGAGTTTATTAAGCAAAACCAGGATAAATTTTTTGCCATTGTCGATGCGGGTATGAACGACATGCTTCGCCCTTCGCTTTATCAGGCATGGCAAAAAATCATTCCTGTATCGGTGCGCGATGACGACACCCCAACACATAACTTTGATATTGTGGGCCCAGTGTGCGAAACCGGCGACTTTTTAGGAAAAGACCGCGAGCTAGCCCTTAAACAAGGCGACTTATTGGCGCAGCGAAGTGCTGGTGCCTATGGTTTTACAATGAGTTCAAACTACAACTCTCGCCCACGCGTGGCCGAAATAATGGTAGATGGTGAGCAACACCACCTTATTCGCCAACGCGAAACCATCGAGAGCCTTTATCAAGGTGAGAAAATTTTACCATAAACGTTTTTGTTAAGGCGCTGCTCTGTGGCATGATTAGCGCAGAGCAAACCCGAATTAGAGCGCTATGTTAGTTAATTTTTCCAAAATGCACGGCTTAGGCAACGACTTTGTTGTAATTGATAACATTACACAAAATGTATTTTTGTCTCGCGATCAAATCAAAAAACTGGCTGATCGCCACTTTGGTATTGGCTTTGACCAATTACTTATGGTTGAAGCCCCTTACTCCCCTGATCTCGACTTCCATTATCGTATATTTAATGCCGATGGCAATGAAGTAGAACAATGCGGAAATGGCGCACGCTGTTTTGCCCGCTTTGTGCGCATGAAAGGCTTAACTAACAAGCACAAAATTAGTGTCTCGACTAAGTCGGGTAACCTCACGCTATACATAGAAAAAGACGGCCAAGTAACGGTAAACATGGGTCATCCTAATTTTGAGCCTGCTAAAATCCCGCTTAAAGCCAGCAAGCGAGAACTTACTTATATAATAAGAGCTCAAGAGCACACTGTATTTAGTGGCGCTGTGTCTATGGGTAATCCGCATTGCGTGTTAGAAGTTGACGATATAGCTACCGCCCAAGTTGAGGTGCTTGGTCCGCTGCTTGAAAACCACGAACGTTTTCCAAATCGTGCCAATATTGGCTTTATGCAAGTGGTATCGCAAGATCATATAAAACTTAGAGTGTGGGAACGCGGCGTTAGTGAAACCCTAGCGTGTGGCACGGGTGCCTGCGCAGCAATGGTAATTGGCCACATTCAAAGCAAACTTAACACCACGGTACAAGTTGATTTACCCGGCGGCACATTACAAGTACGTTGGAGCGGCGAAGGCCACCCTGTCCGCATGACCGGCCCAGCCGAGCATGTATTTGATGGGCAAGTTGCCTTATGAGCGAGCTAACAAAAGAGCAAGTCGCTGAGTATTTGGCGCGCCACCCTGATTTTTTAATAGAGCAGCCAGAGCTACTTGCACAACTTGAGTTACACCACAAAACGCAAGGTGCCACCTCGCTTGTGCACATACAACAGCGCCAATTGCGCGAGCACAATACTCAGTTAAAAAATCAAATACACAGTATGAGCGAACACGCTACGCAAAATGAGCTAGTATATCGCTTGTTTAGCCAATGCCACCGCCAACTGTGGACAAACTACGACTTTAATACGCTTGCCGCTAATTTGCGCAATATTATTTGTACCAGCCCACATATTAGCGAGTGCAGGTTGGTTAAATACAACAACACTTTAGATGGGCTTATTGAGCACCGCCTTAGCCAATTTGGGCACTACTTAGGACGCGTTAATCAGCAAGAGCGCGAGCTATTATTTTGCGAAAACACGCAGTCTTCTGCTATTTATCTTATTGGTTGCGCTGAAAAACCCGTCGCTATATTGGCCTTTGGCAGCCATGATGAAAACCATTTTGAACCCGCACAAGATAACCTATTCGTGCTTGATTTTGTTCATGCATTGCAACTTAGGCTGTTGGAATTGGCATGAGCGACGAGACGCCTAACACTGAGCAATTAAGTGAGCATTGGCGTACACCCATTCATTTATTTAGTGACTATTTAAAGTACGAAAGACAGTACTCAGAGCACACTGTAAATCAGTATGTTAGCCAACTAAACTTTGCCGCCCTGTATTTTAGTAAATTATGTGATGACTGGTTTGGCGTACAAGGCGAGCATATTCGCCGCTACAGCATGGCGCTTCGTTCAAAGCAATTAAGTGGGCGCACCATTAGTTTAAAATTAAGCTGCATTCGTAGTTTGTATAAATTTTTAAAAGCCAAAAACATTGCTCAGCACGCGCATTATCATAACCCAGCACAAGGCATTAAAGGGCCTAAATTTTCTAAGCCTTTACCTAAAAATCTCGATGTAGATCAGATGGCAAGCCTACTAGAGATTAACGATGACGACCCATTAGCCATACGAGACAAGGCTATGATGGAGCTTATGTATTCATCTGGGCTGCGCATTAGCGAGTTAGTTGGCACCAACTTACGCGATATAAACGCCGTAAGCGGCGAAATATTAGTCAAAGGTAAAGGTAACAAAGAGCGCCTCATTCCCGTGGGTCGCAAAGCGCTCACAGCGTTAAAAAATTGGCTCAACATACGGGGGCAATTTGCAAAGCCTGACGAAATGGCGGTGTTTTTAAGCAGTAAAAAAAATCGTATTTCGGTTCGCCAAGTTCGCTTACGCATGCAAGAGTGGGGAATAAAACAAGGCATTAGCTCACAAGTGCACCCGCATAAACTTCGCCACTCGTTTGCCTCTCATATTTTAGAATCATCTGGCGATTTACGCGCTGTGCAAGAATTATTAGGGCACAGTAGTTTATCGGCTACGCAAGTATATACGCATTTAGATTTTCAGCATTTAGCAAAAGTGTACGACAACACTCATCCGCGCGCTAAAAAACAAACCGATTAGGAATGTAATTATGATCCGATTTAATCGTGCTCCTCGCCCTTTTTCAGTTATGAGCTTTGATTTAGACGACACCCTGTATAACAACCACCCCATAATAAAAGCCGCGGTTAAAGCCCAGCAAGATTATTTAAACGCGCTACCCAGCTACTTACAACAAGGCCCAAAATACTGGCAACAATGCCGCAACGAGGCTGTATTACAGTTACCAGAGCTTGCTGATAATGTAACTAAATGGCGCCAACATACGCTTCGCTTAGCTCTTTCAAAGCTAGATTTAAATGAGCAAGAGGTAGAGCATCATGCCGATGCTGCCTATAACGCCTTTGCCGATGCGCGCAGTAAAATAGTGGTAACCGACGACGTACTAAAGCTGCTAGATAACTTAGCCCAGCACTTTACGCTGGTTGCAATAACCAATGGCAATGTTGAAATTGAGCGCTTTAACTTACGCGATAAATTTGCGCTAGTATTGCAAGCTGGTATGCACGGTAAAGCCAAACCCCACGGTACACTGTTTGATAAAGCCGCCGCGCACTTAAACGTGGCTAAAAGTGAAATTTTACATATTGGCGATAGCCTAGATACCGACGTACAAGGCGCTAATAATGCAGGCTGCCAATCGGTTTGGTTAAAAGACCAAGGTGCGGCTTATCACTACAAAGGCCTTGCCGATGTTGAAATTGCGAATATTCATGCCTTAGCGCACTTTATCAAATAGCCTAAATAGAACGAAGAGGTTGCAATGAGCCATTATACCAAGCTAATTACCTTGCTATTAATAGGCTCGCTTAGCCTAAACGCTTACTTATTGTGGCCACAAAAACAGCCTGTAGTTGGCACACAAAAAATCCACAGCGGCAAGAGCATCAAAGCGCCAAAAAGTAACCTGCTCAGCCAAGCTCAACAGCAATTTACACAACACAAATTTGATGATGCTGTAAATACGTATCAGCAACTAAATCTAAGCGCTCCAAAAAAAGCACATACTTTATACGCTTCGTGGGTAGCACAACTAAAGCAATGGCTAAACACAAACCTACCGCTTAGCCAGTCATTGTTAAATGCACTTTTAAATAAAGACCCTTACAATACCGAGTTACTCACTTTACACGTTGATTACCTAGTAAAAAGCGGGCAACGGCAAAACGCAATTATTGCGCTATTTGAGCTCTACCCATTATTAAATAAGCACCAACAAGACCCTGTAGATAGGCGCCTTGTGCATTTAACGACTAACGAACTGCATAGTTTGAGTGAGCAGCAAAATTGGCAAACAATTATTGAACAAACTCAAATTTGGCTCGACTATCAAAACGACAATAGCCATTTTTTATACGCACTCGCTCATGCTTATTATCAACTAGAGGACTTTATTAGCGCCTTAACAACTATTGAGCGCATGCCATCAAATCACCCACTACAAGCCGAAGTAACTGCCTTACACGCAATGATAGAGAAAGCTCAATCGCAAGATGACTTTATTGCGCTTACCCCCTACGGCGCACATTACTTAATTAGCACCGAGCTAAATAGCTCAATCCAAACAGAGCTAATGATAGATACCGGCGCAAGTATTACTTCTCTTTCGAGTGACGTGCTTAACCAACTTTCACCCCGACCACTGTATTTAGGCGATGTAACCGTAAACACGGCGAATGGGCAAATTAGAGTAAAACGCTACCAAATTGAGTCGTTTAAAGTAGGGATGCAAACTATTTACGGTTTTGAAGTGCTCAGTATTGAAAACACCCGCGGCCAAGGTTTGTTAGGAATGAACTTTTTATCTAGATTTAAATTTAATATAAATCAACAAACAGATGAGTTAGAGTTGAGTGCTAAATAAACAAAAAATAATAAAAGGAAGTTTATGCGTACTCTACTATTTACACTACTTTGTTTTTGGCAATGTACTGCTCAGGCAACAAATTATTTTGTAAAAGACAAAAGTTGTGAGGCTATTTCACCCGAAATAGAAATAAGCCTTAGCGCTACACTGAGAGATTTAGATAACCATCAAAGAAAAAGACAAAACCTTAGACAAAAAGCGCTGAATAAGTATAGCGAACAGTACAATCAACAGCATGAGCAACTATATGTAGAGGAACGCTTTACTACAAATAGCAGCCACGCTGCTGAAACTCCTACAATAAGCAGAGCCCAAAAAAAATTACATTACCTTATTAAGCTCACCCCCTCAAAAAACTGCAATCAACAAGTCGCTATGACTAGCGAGCTATTTATTTCTGGAATGCACAAGCACAGCCTCTCAAATACCATTGAGGGGAATGCAATTGATGTCACTTTAGACATAAACAGTTCCCCTAAGTTTACTCAATTTAACAACCCCCTCATCACCCCCACTAACTTTTTTGGACTCCAATTTGGCAGTAGCTATCAGCAGGTATTAGCGTCTCTCGGACTTGCTAGTTTATCGCTAAGCGATAGCAATAACGCAATACTTGTATATGGAAGGAATCATGCTTTTCACTTTAAAAACAATGTATTTATAGGTTATCAGTTCCATGAAACGCTACTACCTATGGTGATAAATAATGAGCTTTCTTTGGCAAATGAAAAATTACAAATAAGCACCGGTACAGATCAGGCTATTTTCTTAGATACAGATTTAACCCAACCAGCAATTAATAAATTAAAAAACAGTTTTGATGAAGTGGAAACCGCATCTTATAAAGTATCCATTAACAAATCAGAGCAAAGAGTTGTTGGTATATCGCACGGAGAATTAATTGAACATATAAAGAGCAACACTCAATGCTATAACGGCACAATATTGGCCGATGAATACTTAAAAAAACACAAAAATAGTAAAACGCTTAAAGTGGTTAATGAAGATCATGACAATATAATCATTACTCCTTGTTATGAGTTTATATATGAAGGCAATGGCTACATTTCTAAATTAAAGCTTGTGGAGCCCTTTTCAACCGCTAAAATTAAGCTCGCCGCATTAGCTGGCTATATTAACCAAAGTACACAGTGGAACTTATCAGGCGTAAAATACAACGACCCTGTTGCAAGCCTTGCTAAGTTAGGCGATTACGACGAGTTCTTTGACTCAGCAGAATTTACTTCTCAACACTGGGATGGTTATTTTTATATTTATGACGGAAAGCTTTTAAGTGCAGAGCTTACAAGCAACGACTATTAATTTTTCTCTTTGAATCTTCTGTTAGAAAAGGACAAACATGTTATTAAACGATTTTTTACAGCAACTTGCAGACAACCCTAAAAGCATACAATTTAGCGATACCATGGCGGTAATAGAAGCTAATTACGATTTTACCGCGTGTGGATTTAATAACCACGGCTTACTTAGCTCTGCAAGCGAGAACAACGGCTCATGTAAAATTTTTGCGTTTGCTAAATTAAACGATTTAAGCAAGCAAAATACATTGGATTGCTTTGGTAAGTTTTACCGCGAAGACGTACTACAAAACCCTAAAGGCGATGATCACATGAACATTCGCACATTTATGTTAGCGCCAGAAGCGACTCCATTTTTAGGCCTGAGCTTTGATGGTGAGCCGCTAAAAGCGAAATAACACTAAGCTACTAAATTAAAGCGTTTTTTCCATAAAGTAACGCGTACCAGATCGCGGATAGTTGTTAAGCTGATACTTAACCACGTATCCGCGCTTTTCATAAAAAGGCTTGGCCTGAAAATCAAGCGTATCAAGCTGTGCTGTATTAGCGCCGCGCTCAATAGCAGCAAGCTCAAGCGCATTTAAAAGTTTGCCTGCTAACCCCTTGCTCCGCGCGGTATCGCTACACCAAAGCCAGTTAATCATTAGCCAATTACCGAACACACACCCACTAATACCTGCAACAAGCTCACCTTGCTCATCAACAAATTTATAGCCTAATGGCACTCTTTGCGCATCAAAGTGCTGTGCGTTAAATTCAACTATTTTAGTGCGAAGCGCTGAGTTTAACGCATCGGTATTATCTGCTTTTAATTGATACATGTACCGCCCTTAAAGAAGCAGATACTAGCAAACAAACTTAATTAAAAAAGGTTATTTTTTCCATAAGGTACTTCTAGCAAATTGCTGCTTATTTTTTCGGGTTGCCCGCACATTTCATCGTAAGCGCTAGTATGGCGCAGTACCATTTCGGCGTAGGCTATTTTTTCAAAACGTTTTTGAATATGCAGCGGGCTGAGCGCTTTAACAAACTCGCCATTTTCTTCAGTAACGTAATACTCTACGTTATTTATAATGACAGACACCTGATAGAGCGCCATTTCAAGGGAGTGCGCGACCACTTTTTGTAATGGTTCGTGCTTTTTTAACTCAGAAAATTTCATACCCATAACAATCGCCTTTTAATAAAAAGTAACTTTATAGATACGCACCTTTGCTATAATCGCGATCAAATTATTACATCACTGCCTTTAAAGCTTATGAGCAATAAAATTCGACTCGCTAAATACATTGCTCACGCTGGTGTGTGCTCACGAAAACAAGCATCACGCTTAATAGATGAAGGGGTAGTAACGGTAAATAATCGCCCTGCTAATCATATTGATCACGTTAATGAGCAAGACGACGTAATAGTTAATGGCCAAGCAGTTAAAGGGGCTGCCGATTTGGTTTATTTTGCGTACCACAAGCCTGTAGGTATTGACTGCAAATTAAATGAAAATGACCCTGCCAGCCTTATTCACCATTTACCTACCCTCACTCGGGTTTATCCCATTGGCCGATTAGATAAAGACTCTCGTGGCTTGCTTATTTTGACCAACGACGGAGATTTTTGTAATCAACTTATTCACCCTGACTTCCACCAGCCTAAACGTTATTTAGTCACGGTAGATAAACCTATTAATAACGCGTTTTGCGAAAAAATGGCCGCAGGGGTGCCTGTTGATAAGCAAGTAACCTTACCGTGTGAAGTAACAAAAATAACTGACAACCAGTTTAGTATTATTTTAAAGCAAGGGCTTAACAGACAAATACGTAAAATGGCGCATTACTGCGGCTTTAAAGTAATTGATTTATTTAGAGTGCAATTTAGCGAACTTGCTCTTTCAAGACTAAACCTCCCTGAAAACCACTATATACAAATTAATAAAACAGATATTTCAAAAATCTAATACCAAGTCACTTAATTACACTATAAAAAGTTAAAAAATAACCTTGCAAAAATAGATTACAGGTGTAGTCTTTATTTAAAGATTACATTTGTAGGCAATAAAATGATTGAGTTATCAAAAGCAGAATTTGAAGTACTTGACGCGCTTTGGATTAATTACCCAGCAACCGCCAGCCAAATTATTGAGCGCTTAAGCGATGACAAACAATGGCACGAAAAAACCATTAAAACCCTACTGGGTCGATTAGTTAAAAAAGGCGCACTGACCTTTGAAAAAGACGGCCGCCAATATATTTATACTCCTTGTATGGAGCGCGCCGACTACACATTAAAAGAAAGCAAAAACTTTATTGAGCGTTTTTTTAGTGGCCGTATAGCGCCGCTGGTAAGCGGGTTTGCTAAATCAGAGCAGCTTTCGCAGCAAGATATAAACGAGTTAAAAAAGGTCATCGATGACTGGGAAAAAAACCAAAAGTAAGGAGTGGCTATGGATATTCAAACCTTTTTAACTGGTTACTAGAGCAGCAATTATTACTCAGCATAATGCTTGGCGGGTTTATTATATGTGAGCGTTTTAGTTTAAGGCTGCTTGGCCCAGGCTTTGTGTATAAATTAGTATGCGTAATCCCCGTATCGTTACTGGTTGCAAACTTACCAAGTAACATTAAGCCACTGCAAAATAGCGCCATTAGCCATTATTTAATAACGCCTAACCAACCCCTTATTAATAACTTAGGCCTAAATTGGGCCGTGCTTTATGTAGTGGTTAGCCTAGTGCTGTTTAGCATAGCGTTTGTTGTGCATATTCGCTTTATAAAAAATCTGCAGCTCAATTATTTAATTAATAGCGAACACCCTCTCACGGCTAGCGCATTTTAATCCCAGACTCTAACAGGGTTGAGCGGTAATCATCGTCTAGCCCTGCCATTTTCTTTTTCCTCGCCATACTAGCTGACTTAGATGTATCTTGTTTAAAAAGCGCCATGG
>NZ_JAQREZ010000038.1:0-44477 GCF_028598715.1 Pseudoalteromonas sp. GABNS16E | reverse complement strand
TCGACATCTACGTAAATTGCATCTAAGTTATTCATGCCCTTGCCTTGGTAATCTTATGTTTCTTGGTCGAAAGATCTGATCACCGCAAGGGCATTTAGTTCCATTTCTTATGTGCAGCTCAGGTTACTTACAAAGCTCTGCAACGTGCGCTGCCAATGATTGTGCTGCCGGTGCAGCATGTCAAAAGGAATATTGGCAAACTCAACGTACTCTAAGTGTGGAGGCTAAAACATTACCATGAGCAAATATACCCTCTGTATGTTATGTTTATTAAGTTTGCTACTAAGCCGATGCGCTATGGCTGTACCGCCTAAAATTGAAGGGCGATTTATAGAGCTACAAGACACGTACACTTCACCCATATGGACAAAAATAAATTTTCAGCAGCAATACATAACCCCACCTGCGGTATTTATGTTGTCCACTAATCAAGGCGGTAACCCCGCTATAGTGAGAATACGCAATGTAACAACCACAGGGTTTGAAGCATTGCCACTTGAGCCATCAGGAGAAGATGGTGAGCATATAACCATGGGCGCGCACTATTTAGCGGTAGAATATGGTGTGCATGAATTTCCTGATGGGACCATTATGGAAGTGGGAAACACCGACTTACGCCTTGAGCTACAATACGGTGATAAGTCGGGGTTTGCCCCCATCACGCCTAAAGGTTACAAATCACTGACTTTTAATAAACCGTTTGCCGTAAGGCCTAACTTTTTTCATTCGTTACAAACACTAAATAGTTTAGATAGTAACCCGCCGTCTCAAGCGCTTGTGCCTTTTTTAACCATTGCAGTGCAAAGTGGTTCCTTATCTACCCAATAGCGCCAAGTGCTCCATCTAAATCTAATGAGCCAAAGCGAGTTAATTTAGGTGGTGGTGAAAGGCGCACCACCACGAAGTGGTGGCTTTAATCAAATCCTTCCTGCTGAGCTAAATATTGCTTCACGATTTCAAGTGGTGCACCTCCGCAACTAACCAGACAATAACTTCTGCTGTAAAAAACTGGCTTCCAGTAAAACTCACCCAAGTGTTCGGAAAACTCCTTTCGCACAAGTCTTGATGTAGCAGTTTTTAAACTGTTCACCATTTTACTTGGTTGCATCTTGGGATTAGCAGAAATTAAAAGGTGAAGGTGATCTGGCTCACCATTGCACTCCAAAAGCTCACAATCCCAAGATTTTAACAACCTTTTGTACTGAGATTCTAAGTACGCGGCAACCTCTGGCGTGATACAGCGATGACGATATTTAGTCACAAGAACTAAATGATAGTGAATATTATAAACGCTGTGATACAGCGTATTTAGGGCTTGTTTTTTCATAACAGCTAAATATAATTAGTTGTTATGAAAAAAGCAATCCGTAAAGTTACATATAAAATGAAATCATCAGTTTCTCAAGAAGAATCGCTGATGGATTTGTTTGTCCACCATCACCAGTTGTACAACTGGGCTTTACGTGATCGCATCGAAACATATCGTGATTCTAATTACAGTCTTAACTTTCACGAACAGTGCAAAATCAACACTCTGTGGCGTAATAATCGTAAAGCGCATGGCATTTTCAATGCTAATGCTCAGAGTGAGCAAGTCACATTAAAACGTGTTGCACTGGCTTTTGACGGTTTTTTTAGACGGCTCAAAAAAGGTGATAAGAAAGCTGGATTCCCACGTTTTAAACCATTTCAACGCTTTAAAGGTTGGGGCTACAAGGCTCATGGTGATGGTTGGAAGCTCAACCTGAAAGAAAAAAAGCATGGTGCTGTTTATTTGGCTGATGTTGGTATCGTTAAGATCCGAGGTAAAGCTAGAAACACAGGAGGCAAGCCGAAAACTGGCGAAATCATCCGAAAGAATGGTGAGTGGTTCATTTCAGTTTCAATGGAGTATGACACCATTGAGAGAAACTGTGGCACTAAAGCTGTTGGCTTGGATTGGGGTGTTTCTCATTACTTTTCGACAATCGATCAGGATGGTAATTTTGAGCAAGTCGAAAACCCCCGTTACCTCAGAAACAGCAAAGAGCGATTAACCTCTTTACAACGTGACCTCGCGTTAGCGAAAAAAGGCACTCGCACCCAGCGAAAATTAAAGCATCAAATAGCCAAACTCCACCAGAAAATCGCCCGTCAAAGACTCGATTTTACTCATAAAGAAACTGCAAAACTAGTTGAAGTGGCGGCATTGATCGCCACCGAAAAACTCACCGTTAAGAACATGACTCGCAGTGCCAAAGGTACTGTCGAGAAAAACGGAAAAATGGTGAAACAAAAGGCTGGTCTGAATCGGGAAATTCTGAACACCGCGCCAGCCATGACTCTTAATTTGCTGCGATACAAAGCGGAAGAAGCTAGTAGCGAATTTGTTGAAGTACCAACAAAGCAAGTTAAGCCAAGTCAAACCTGCCCAGACTGCGGAGCTAAGAAGAAGAAATCCTTAGCAGACCGCTGGCACTCATGCGAATGTGGTTGTGAGAAGCCCCGCGATGTAGCCAGTGCGCAAGTTAACTTAAACTGGGCGTTAGGTATTCAGGCTGGGAACCAGCCTAAAAAGGTAGCTTAGGCTTTCTTTTTGAAACTCCTTCAAAACGCGCAGCGTTTAGTGGGAGTTGTTCATAAGCGGGGTAAATATAGCGTTAGAGGCCTCAGAAACCGCATTAGGTGTTATTCAAACTGAAACGGTGGCCTACATGGCTGTAGAGCCTGGCAGCAATCGCACCTTTACCGATGACAATGGGGTAGAAGTGTCGTGGGAGACCTTTTTTACAGGATTCGAAGTTGATGGTTGGAATGATGGGTGTAACTACTTTAATTTTAACAATAACTTTAGTGAGGCACCGCTGGTGGTGGCAAGTAAAAATTCCCGACTTGAAGAAGACGGTGGGTGGCTGCGCAGCTGTAATTTAAGAGCGGATCGGTTAGGGCTGGTGGTTGATGAAGACCGTGATGGCGACAGAGAGCGTAACCACGTAAAAGAAGAAGCTTCTATATTAGCTATGACCAGTACGTTTGTATTTAATGGCGATATTTTAGATTGCGATACTTTATTTCCTGGCGCTATTTCTACCTACAATGATGGACAAGTGCAGCTTGTTCAAGGTGTGGAAATAACCGATAGCAATGCACAATTTATTACCACCACTAATTTAATATCAACGGCACTCACCAACCCGCCTTTGTGTAATGGCCAAGGCTGTGTGGCCACTGGGTATAACTCCCTTGAGCCAAATCAAGCTGCGCAAGTACCCACGGTCACAAACGATGGAAGCTCTACCGGTGATGTGCCTGTATCGTTAGCGGGCGATTATTTTTATGACGAACTAGCACTTAACTTATTGGAAGATGAGTATAAGGTAACAGCGCCCACCCGTATCTTTTTAAAAGATACATCGTCGCTAATTTCTAGCGCATTTTTGAACATAGGCAAAACGAATATTGCGGTTGAGGAAGGAGCGTATTTAGCTATATACGTCGATGGTGATGTTGCCATTGCGGCCGATGCAAATATTGCTGCATACATTGTCGCAACGGGGGAGGTAAGAATTGCCCAAAATGTCACATACCAGGGCTCTATAACCGCTGCAACACAAGTAATAACCGAGGGCAGCTCTACGTTTGATGCGTTAACAGTGCCAGAGAGTATTCCTGGATTTTGCGGTATTTTTACGCCGGTTTTGCTTGATCACTACCGCATATCATTAAGTGATAACCAAGGCTTAACCTGTCAAGCTAAAGAAATGACATTAACCGCCTGTGCAAACGATGCATGTGATTTACTGTACGATGAGCCCTCCGCACTTGACCTGTCTCCAGATAACAGTGGCCAACAAAGCTGGGTAAGCGGTGAAAATATTACCTTTACAGGCTCTGCCACCGTAGCGCTTGCAAAGCGTACCACAGGGACCGTCACACTTGGCTATAATACCGCCGACCCATCCGCACCGCTGCGTTGTTATATTAATGGTAATAACGTAGGGCTGGGCGGGTGCAAAGTGGTTTTTTCTGATGCAGGGTTTATTTTTAATAATGACACCGCCAATACAACGAGTATCCCCACTCAATTATCAGGTAAACCCTCTAGCGAGGGTTTTAATGCCGCCGAGCTATCCATTCAAGCGGTTAAAACAAATACCACAACAGCCGTATGCGAAGCCGCATTCCCTGCAGGTGGTCAAGTTGATTTAGATTTAGCTTATAGCTGCAGTGCCGGCGCTACGTGTTCAGATCCAATACAACTTAGTAATAATGCCAATACGTATAGCGTGCAGCAAGCATATCAAACTTTTTCGCTCACCTTTGATCAAGACTCAAAAGCCCCTATTGCTATTAACTACCCTGATGCCGCTAAATTAAGCTTAAATGCACGGGCAACAATTGTATTAGACCCAGTAACTAATTTATCAGTAAGCTTCACCGGCAGCTCTAACGAATATGTAGTTAAGCCCTTTGGGTTAGCGATGCAAGTTGCAAGTGACGGCTATGCCCAAACAGCAAACGATAGTTTATTTAGATTAACGGGTGAGTCATTTGATTTAAAAATGAATGCAGTACAGTGGCGTGCAGGGCAAGACAATAACAACGATGGGATACCTGATAACTATAGCGCTATTCATAGCAATCCCATTGCCAAACACTTCATTAGCGAGTCACCTTTAGTAACACATAGCTTAGTATTACCCAGCTCTGGTAATGAGGGGCAAATTGAAGCGCTAAATACCCTTGCCTTTACTGATACGGGAAACTTGAGTGAATCCATATCACAGTACGCTTATGACCAAGTGGGTATTATAAACGTATTTGCGGGTTTACAAGATGGCGATTATTTTGGTGTGGGCGATGTAAAAGGGCAGCTAAACAACGTAGGGCGATTTGCTCCATCGCACTATCAAATATTAGGTGTTCAAGCTGCTGCGCAATGTACACAGTTAGGCAGTAATTTAACCTATTTAGATCAGCCATTTGAGCTTGGTTTTACGGTACAAGCGCTTAATCATAACAACCAGCTAATGGCTAATTACAAACAAGGCTTTGAAAAAGCCCAAGTACAAATAAATGCCGAAAACAATCAAGCTGGTAATTATGTACCAGCAACCACGCTAACCAGCAGGTTAGCCAATATAAGCAGCAATAATTGGAACACCCTAGCCGATGGACAGTGGCAAATGAGCGACAGCACTGCCATGTTAACGCGCTTGGCTATAAATAACCCCGACGGCCCATTTACTATGGTTAATCTTATGGCCACCGTCACTAATACAGAAGGCGCTACGTTAATTGATGCTAACGATGAGCCGAGTACGCAAGCAAGCTGCAGCACTGATTGCAATAGCGTGCGTTTAAATGATGTGCCAATAGACTTTCGCTTTGGACGCTTAGTGCTAGGCAACAATGCCGGCTCAGATTTAGACTCATTACGTGTGCCTATGCAGGCTCAGTACTTTAATGGAACAGGCTTTGTATTAAATACCGAAGATAACTGCAGTGTATTTGAGCATCCGCAGTTATCCCAAATATCGCCATCAACGCCAATATTAAGCTATGAGTATGGTGCAGGTGCAGCGGGTTCATTAGAAGCAGGCAGCTACCCTACAAACAATGCTATTTATGCATCACCAAATGACAGTGGTACATTTACATTAGAATACGAAACAGAAAATTGGTTAAAGTGGGATTGGCTTGGTGATAATTCACAGCAAGATCCCCATGCTATTTTGCAATTTGGTCGCTTTAGAGGAAATGATCGGGTTATTTACTGGCGTGAAACAAGAGAATAGTTGTAAACTAAGATAATAATTGAACAAAGCTTGTGTTTTGTGCTTCAAGTACATAGCATAAGGCGTTGGGTGTATTGATTTTTGATGGTTGAAAAATGTTCAGCTTTCAAAAGTGAGTACACTCTAATAAACAATAATAACGACCAAATAATTGCCGCTTTTTGGGACTGGAATATATGCGAATTGCTCCTTTATCTCTGTTAATTTCCGCTAGTTTGTTAGCTAGTAGTGCATTTGCACAAGACACAGCAACAGTAACCGGAATTGAATCAGAGATTAGTATTAAACAAACAGAATACGATAACTCGACACAAATACTTGAAAAACACTTAAAAGAAGAAAGTCAGTTACAAAACCAACTTGAACTACTTCGTTCTCGCTCTACAGAGCTTGATAAAGAGAAAAACCAAGCACTTGATGCGATGAACGAAATGTATCGCCGCTTAATTGACGATCCTACGCTTGATATTAGTGCTGCCCAATCGCGCTATCAAAAAGCCGTGGTTGATCATAAGCAAAATAAAGACGACATCTCAATGCAGTTGGCGGCAATTGCATCTCATCGTAAAGATATAGAGCAAATTCGTGTTGCAAAACATACGCTTTTAAACACCTTAGAAAGCTTAAAAGAGCAATTAACTACAGCCCGAGTCGAGCGTTTACGTAATGAGTTTACCCGCGAAGGTACACTGGAAGTAAACCACACAATTAACTGTAAGCGTACCGAAACGCTCGCAGCTTGTGAGCAACGCGGCCAGCAAATGGGTTTACAAAAAGCCACTAAGCGCTTTGTTGATCAAATATTTGCTAATTTAACAGAAGAGCGAATTGTTGAACCAAAACGCAACATGGCAGGCGCACAAGTACAAATTTTAAGTAGCCATGTAGTTAACAGTGCATTTAGCGGACAAGGCAATTACAACGTTAACTTAAGCGTAACCATGCGCGGCGAAGTAAACAGCAGCCGCCTATGTAACTTATTAAACGTAGATAACCGTTATTGTTCTGAATATGGCTCGCCACTCGCGACAGCGTATCAGCCTGGTTACGGTACAACCTACTCTGATAGTCAGTTAACATTCAGCAACGCCGCGGATAATACCGACACTGTGTCTGTATCGCGAATGAACAATCAGCCAGTGCGCGATTACTCAGTGAAAGCTGCACCTACAAAAAAAAACTATCCATCAATTATAAATAAAGAGAAAAATCAGCAAGTTGAGCTGACTTTACGTTCAAATGTTTACGATGATGAAGTGTTTATTGATGGGGTGAGCTTTGGCTCTACGCGTTTAGTTACGCGTTTACCGCGTGGTGTGCATAACGTAGAAATACGTAAATTAGGTTATAAGCCTTACAAAGTAAGAGTTGATTTAACTAAAGCACAGACTATTCATGCTAACTTAGTAAAAAAGTCTGAGTCGATTGCTGCACCGGCTTACACTCGCGAGCAACCAAAACCTGTAAGTCGTACAGCAAGCACTAATCGCTCTGCTGATGTACAAAATAATGTTGTAGTTGTGCCCGCCGGTAAATTTAAGATGGGCGATATTAACGGCAATGGTTTAGCAAATGAACGCCCGGTTATTGAAAAAGTGATAGCCAGCTCATTTGCAATGCAAACCAAAGAGGTTACCGTAGGTGCCTACGAAGCGTTTGTAGCAAGTACTGGGTATAAAACACAAGCAGAGCAAAGCAAAGGGTGTGCTTATTATTTAAATGGCGAACCCGTATGGGAAGCTAATTTAAACTGGCGTAACCCAGGTTTTGAACAAAGCAGCGATTTTCCTGCTGTGTGTTTAACATTTAACGACGCGAAAGCGTACGCCGAATGGCTCTCTGGCGAAACCGGGCAGCAGTACCGTTTACCTAATGAAGTTGAATGGGAATACGCCGCTCGCGCAGGTACAGAAACAGAATACCCTTGGGGTAACGAAATAGGTAAAAATTTAGCTAACTGTGGTTGGTGTGGTAGCGAATGGTCAAACAAACGTGCAGCACCGGTGGGTTCTTTTTCTCCTAACGCATTTGGATTATACGACACCGTAGGCAATGTGTGGGAATGGACAGCTAAAGAGTCAGGCGAATCTGATGTTGCAGTAAGAGGCGGAGCGTGGAACTTTGCACCAAGCCTTGCACGTGCTTCAACACGATTAATTTTAGCGCCAGATTTTAGATCTAACTACATTGGCTTTCGCTTAGTCCGCGAACGATAGCATTTAACCAAGGAAGCCTAGCTTCCTTTTTTCACAAATTAACAAAGGTAGCTGCGCTTTATATTGCTCATCTAATTAGGCATGTTAAAGTGAGTGCAGCTAACATAAGAACGTATTTCAAAGGTCATCCAGCCTCATGTTTAAAAAACTCCGTGGTATTTTTTCAAACGATCTATCGATCGACTTGGGTACAGCCAATACCCTTATCTATGTAAAAGAAGAAGGTATTGTACTTAACGAACCTTCAGTTGTAGCTATTCGTCAAGAACGCGCTGGTGGACCTAAAAGTGTTGCTTCTGTGGGTACAGAAGCAAAACAAATGCTAGGGCGTACACCGGGTAATATTAAAGCGATTCGCCCAATGAAAGATGGCGTAATAGCCGACTTTTATGTAACCGAAAAAATGTTACAACACTTTATAAAACAAGTGCACAACAATAACTTTATGCGCCCAAGCCCGCGTGTACTTATTTGTGTACCGTGTGGTGCAACCCAAGTAGAAAAGCGTGCAATCCGCGAATCAGCAATGGGTGCCGGCGCGCGCGAAGTGTACCTAATTGAAGAGCCAATGGCCGCAGCAATTGGTGCTGGGCTACCAGTATCAGAAGCAACCGGTTCTATGGTTGTTGATATTGGTGGTGGTACTACCGAAGTTGCTATTATTTCACTAAACGGTGTTGTTTACTCATCGTCTGTGCGTATCGGTGGCGATAAATTTGATGAAGCCATTATTAATTATGTGCGCCGTAACTTTGGTAGCCTAATTGGTGAAGCAACGGCTGAAAATATTAAACATCAAATTGGCTCTGCTTTTAAAACTGACGAACCAATTGAAATTGAAGTACGCGGTCGTAACTTAGCCGAAGGTGTTCCTCGCTCATTTACACTTAACTCGCACGAAATTTTAGAAGCACTCCAAGAGCCGCTAATGGGCATTGTAAGTGCCGTAATGGTTGCACTTGAGCAGTCTCCACCTGAGCTTGCATCAGATATTTCAGCTCACGGTATGGTTCTGACTGGCGGTGGTGCACTATTAAAAGATTTAGATCGTTTATTAATGGAAGAAACAGGCATTCCTGTGGTTGTTGCCGATGATCCACTTACGTGTGTAGCACGTGGCGGCGGTAAAGCACTTGAAATGATTGATGTTCATGGTGGTGACGTTTTTAGTTACGATTAATGAAATTACTGTTTGGACAAACCAGCTCTTTGCAACTGCGACTTTTTGTCGCAGTGCTTTTGAGCATAGTGCTCATTGCGGGCGATAAGTTTACACAAGGCGGTACGGTTGTACGTACAAGCCTTAATACACTTGTTAGCCCATTAATTTACGTTGCCAACCTACCTTACGAAATATTTAGCTTAGGTGCTAAAAGCCTGCATACCCGCGATCAGTTACTGAGCGAAAACGAAGCGCTGAAAAAAAAGCAAATGCTACAAAGCGAGCAATTGCAGCAATACCAATTTTTAGCCAGCGAAAACCAAAAGCTACGCGCTTTACTTGGCTCATCGGCTAAGCAATCTAATCGTAAAAAAATAGCCCAAGTACTTTCTGTACATTCAAACCCTTATAGTCATCAAGTGGTTATTAACCGCGGTACCACCGACGGCCTAAGCGAAGGCCAAGCCGTAATTGATGAAATGGGGGTTGTTGGCCAATTAACAAAAGTAGGCTCTACCACATCGCGCGTGCTACTAATGACCGACACAACTCATGCTACGCCGGTACGTATACTACGAAACGACGTACGCACGGTAGTTGAAGGCATAGGTAAAATTAACGTTGTTAAGCTTTCGCATGTACCTCATAGCCTTGATGTGCGCATTGGCGATGTACTCGTGACCTCGGGGCTTGGCGGTACGTTTCCTGAAGGTTATCCGGTGGCCGTTGTCACCGAAATAAACCGCGATGAAGGGCGCCCATTTGCTCAAGTATTTGCAGAGCCTATTGCACAGCTAGACCGTATTCGTTTGTTGGTTATTTTATGGCGCAATCAACAGGAGCAAATCAGCGATGATTAATCGTTATTCATTGTTAATTGCCCTAAGCATCTTTTTTGCTTTAATTATGGCATTAATGCCACTGCCTTTTTCGTTTGAGCCCTTCAGACCTGATTGGGTGTTACTGGTATTAATGTACTGGTCGCTGGCAGTGCCGCATAGATTAAATATTGGTACCGCGTGGGTTGTTGGCCTACTCATGGACTTAGCCTTAGGCTCGCCATTAGGGGTTAACTCACTCACGTATTCTATTTGTATATTTGTGACCGCAAGTAACTTTCAAAAAATACGTAACTTTTCGCTTTGGCAGCAAAGCTTATTAGTGGGCTTATTTTTAACCTTGTATCACTTAATGCAATTTTGGTTAAATCACTTTTTATTAGGTGTTTATTTTAATCCACAATACCTGTGGCCAGTGGCGACCGGTATGGTCAGCTGGTTTTGGGTCTTTTTACTTCTTCGCAAATACCGTAGACATTTTAGGATCAGGTAATGACAACCGCAGTATATTTGGCATCAGCCTCCCCGCGACGTAAAGAGTTGTTGAGTCAGTTAGGCATTGAGTTTGAACAATTTAGTGTAGATGCAGATGAAACCCCACTTGCAAACGAGCAGCCTCATGCATTGGTTGAGCGCTTAGCTCGCTTAAAAGCGCAAACAGGCGTAGCGCTTGGTTACACAGACCGCCCAGTGCTTGGTAGCGATACTGTGGTTGTTATTGATAACGAATCATTGGGTAAACCACGCGATAAAAACGATTTCATAACAACACTTAAACGTTTATCTGGTAATACACATCAAGTGCTTACTGCCGTTGCTTTTGCTACACAAACAGATGTACTAAGTTGTGTGGTGAGTACCGATGTGACCTTTAAAACCCTCAGCGATGAAGAAATAAATAGCTATTGGGAGTCAAACGAGCCACAAGATAAAGCCGGTGGTTATGGCATTCAAGGCTTAGGTGGTCGCTTTGTTACACACATTGCGGGTAGCTATTTTGCTGTTGTAGGCTTACCTTTATACGAGACCGAACAATTATTACAAGCATTCTTAAGAAGGTAACATGAGTACAGAATTACTAATAAATGTCACGCCAAGTGAAAGCCGTGTTGCCCTAATCGAAAACGGTGTATTACAAGAAATTCAACTAGAGCGTATAGGCAACCTAGGTATTGTAGGCAATATTTATTTAGGAAAAATAAGCCGCGTACTGCCAGGCATGCAAGCTGCTTTTGTTGATATAGGCCTAGAAAAAGCCGCTTTTTTACATGCATCAGACATAGTCAATAGTGCCTCAATAGTTGAGGGTGTAGACGACGAGCCAATAAAAAAAGTACAAGACATACGTGAGCTAGTACGCCAAGGGCAATACATTATGGTGCAAGTGGTTAAAGACCCACTAGGCACTAAAGGAGCAAGGCTTACTACCGATATCACTATACCTTCGCGCTATTTAGTGTTTATGCCAGACGCTACGCATGTTGGTGTTAGTCAGCGTATTGAAACCGAAGAAGAGCGTGCGCGACTTAAAAAAATAGTGGCAGAATACGGCGACGATAATGGCAGTTTTATTGTTCGTACAGCGGCAGAGGGCGCTAGCGAAGCGGAGCTAAGACACGATGCTGAATTTTTACGAAAACTGTGGCAAAAAATTGTATCACGTCGTAAAAAAACCAATAAAGCCAGTATATTACACGAAGACTTAACGCTTGCATTTAGAACCCTGCGCGACTACGTAGGTGAAGATATGGAGCGCATTAGAGTTGACTCTAAGCTAACCTATCAAGAACTAAAGCTGTTTACTGAGGAGTTTGTGCCTTTGCTTTCGCAGGCACTTGAGTACTACCCAGGTGAGCGCCCAATTTTTGATTTATTTGACGTTGAAACCGAAATTCAAAAAGCATTGCATCGTAAAGTCACGCTTAAGTCGGGCGGTTATTTAATTATCGACCAAACCGAAGCGATGACCACAGTTGATGTGAATACAGGTGCATTTGTAGGGCATCGTAATTTAGAAGAAACCATTTTTAATACCAATGTGGAAGCCACATCAGCCATTGCTAGGCAGCTACGCCTGCGTAACTTAGGCGGTATTATTATTATCGATTTTATCGATATGATCAGCGAAGATCATAAACGCAGAGTATTACATTCACTAGAGTCAGCACTATCTAAAGACCGTGCAAAAGCCAACATAAACGGCTTAAGCGCATTAGGCTTAGTAGAAATGACCCGTAAGCGCACCCGCGAAAGCCTTGAGCATATTTTGTGTGATGTATGTCCGGCTTGCTCTGGACGCGGCTCACAAAAAACAGTCGAAACCGTATGCTATGAAATACTGCGCGAAATAGTGCGCGTTAATCGTGCCTACGATGCCGATAAATTCATGGTGTATGCGGCACCTGCTGTAAGTGAAGCCTTACTCAATGATGAGTATCATAACCTTGCCGAACTTGAACTATTTATTGGAAAACAGGTCAATATTCAAACAGAGAGCCTATACAGCCAAGAGCAGTTTGATGTGGTAATGATGTAATGAAAACGAAAGCGGTCTGTTTTTTTTGTTTTAGAAAGTTATGGCAAACCTGCGCCATAATTTTAGTATTACTGGCCGTGATTGTTTCTATTTTAAAGTACACCTTACCTTATGCAAACGACTACAAAGGCGATATAGAAACCTACCTGCACGATAAATTTGCCATTAGTCTTTCTATAGGCGCAATCTCTGCCAGTTGGCATGGCGCCGGCCCTGCCTTGGTATTAGAAGAGCTCTCCTTTAAGGATAACGAAACTGCGCCTATATCGCTCACTATTGCCAAAACAAGCTTAGAACTTAACCTATGGGAGAGCATTAAAGCCTTTCAGTTAAAGTCTAATTACTTTGTTATTAATGGCTTTCATACCAGTGTAAATATTCAAAATTTATTTAATAACACTAATAACGATGATGTTTCGTTTGAACAAAAAGAGCTAATTGAAGAGCTATTTTTAGGAGATACAGGGCATTTTGCTATTGAAAATTCGAGTATTAATTTCATTTTAGAAGACGGTAGAGAGCGCAAGCTATTACTCGAAAACATAGTATGGCAAAACCAAGATGAACAACATTTAGGAAGCGGCAGCCTCGCCTTGCCCGGCATTAGTGTGGGTAGCTTTGACGCACGTATCGCGCTTAGTGGCAAAACTATAGAGCAAATTGCGGGTGATATTTACGTACAAGCAAATAGCGTAGATGTGTCTAATTGGTTGGCGCAATATATTAATACTGAAAAACAGCAGCTTTACACAGACATAAACTTAAAGTCTTGGCTTAAGCTCGAAAATGGTTTTATCAGCGATGTAAAAATGCAGTGGTTACCTAGCTTTGTGCACTGGCAAAACAACCAACAAGCTAAACAAGTAAGCTTAAGTGAAGGGGGATTTCATTTATTTCCTGAGGCAAACGCTTGGCACTTAAAAAGCACGGGCCTAACATTTAGTAATAACGACACAACCTGGCCAAGTCTAGAATTTGAGGCCAACTTAGGTAAGCAAAATAAAGTATGGCTGCAGCAGGTTGATCTTTCTTTACTGAGTAACTTGGCGTCGTTAACTAACTTTGAAGCATTACAGCCACTTTTAAACCGCAAACCAAGTGGTTTTATCGATCAAGCCTACCTAGAACTTAATCCAGATGAGCAATGGCAGTTATGGTTTTCAGCTAATAATATTGGCTGGCAAGAAGTGTCTGGTATTCCTGCAGCGCAGGCGCTTAGAGTCTCGGGGCTTATAAATCAGCAGCGCGGGCGAGTGCAGCTATTTGGCGAAAACGGGACTTTAATAACCGGCGACAGCTTCAGTAAAAATATTGATTACAACCAAATTAATATCGATCTGGATTTAGCAAAAACAGATAATTACTGGAATGTAAGCAGTAATAATATTTGGTTTGATAATAACGAAGTTACCTTAGCGGCTGAGTTAAATGTAAGCCTTAGCGACCATCCTCGCTTAGATCTATACGCAGAAGCCTATGCAGCGGATGCCACAGTAGCTGGGCACTACTTTCCGTTAAAGGCAATGAGCCCTCAACTTGTAAGCTACTTAAATGGTGCAATAAAAGGGGGCGAAGTAGCTAAGGCGCAAGTATTATTTGCAGGTCCGCTTTCAGGTTTTCCTTTCACCGATGGCAGCGGCCAATTTGATGTACTCGCGCAAATAGATAACGCAACATATGCGTTTGACCCCAATTGGCCGGCAGTAACTAACGCTAATGTGCAGCTGCATTTTGCCAACGAGCGAATGGATATTTATAGCCAGCAAGGCCAGTTAGTTAATTTAGAAGTAGGCGATAGCGTGCAAGTGAGTATTGCCGATTTAATGCACGCTGATGAACTCATTGTACAAATAGATAAACGCGCGCAAATGGAAAAACTGCATGACTTTTTTGCAGCCACCCCGATTGCAAACCCACTGGCCAATATTTTTGAAGTGGTGCAGGGCAAAGGTCAAGCCGATGCAAGCGTAACTCTTTTAATTGGCTCTAAATTTAAAGGTGGAGCCAGTGTAAGCGGCAAAGTAAAACTAAACGATTTGCCTGTTTATATTGCGGCCCCAGGCATTGCGCTTGAAAAACTAAGCGGCGAGCTCAGCTTTGAAAACGATACAATTAGCATGCAAAACGCCAGCGCTACATGGTTGGGTATGCCGCTTAGCATTAACTATAATAGTGCAAGCGAAGCACAGCAGTACACCGCTAATATTGATATAACGGCCTTACTAAATGCAGATACACTAACAACCCAGGCGCAAGGTGTACTGAAAGGGTACCTGAGTGGGCAAAGTGAAGTTGATATAGGCCTTGCACTTAATTTTACTGAGCAAGGATTTAATTACCGCGCTCAGGTAAGCTCAGAGCTACTAGGGTTAACGAGCACGCTACCAGCGCCCTATGGCAAAACAAGTGAACAGGTTTGGCCGTTAACGGGCATAGTGCAAGGCGATGATATTTCAAATCTTATTACGGCTAATGCTAATCAGCAGCTATATTTTAATGCGATTTTAGAAAACGGTCAGCCGCAATTTAGTAATATGCATATTGTTCTTGGTGAGCAAGATTTAGGGCTAAATCAAAAAGATTTAAGCGTTAATATTAACCTTGAACAAACGCAACTAGAAGCATGGTTTGAATTAATAGACCAAATAATTAAAGCCGCTCAAGCTAAGCCAGACCAGCAGTCTGAGGGTATTATGCCGCCATTAAATGAAGTGGTTGCGCATATTGACAAGGTTAATGCTAGCGACATTATTTTTAACGATTTTGAAATGCGCTTAGCGCCCCAGCAAAACGACTTATATTTAAAGCTTAATGCCAAAGAGCTGCGTGCTGACGTGTTTATTCCCAACTCTCAGCCAAGCCAGCCGATACGTATAAATAGCGATTACTTAAGACTTAACTTTGCACCTAAAGTAGAAGAAGATCTTGAGATCACCGATGTACTGCCAGAGCAAAACCTAGCGTGGCTTAACACAGTACCTGCCATTGAATTTGAATGTGCAGATTGTAAAGTGGCAAGTTATCAGCTTGATAAAGTGAGCGCTTCGCTGGTCGGTGAAGGCGACAAGCTCACTATTTCTGAGCTTGTGGTTGATAAGGGCGACCATATTTTACGTACCAAAGGGCAATGGCAAGGTGGCTTTACGCAATTTAATGGTGAACTTAAAAGTGACGATATAGGCGCGCTATTTGATGAATTTGATATCACCACCGCAATAAAAGACTCAAAAGCCGATATTAACTACAACCTTGCTTGGCAAGGCGCCCCGTATAACTTTGATATACCAAGTTTGGGCGGTGAAGTTAAGTGGGATTTAGGCGAAGGCCACATTGCTGAAATAAGTGATGGTGGGGCACGTGTGTTTTCGTTACTTAGCCTTGACTCGCTAGTGCGTAAATTAAAACTCGATTTTAGAGATGTATTTTCAAAAGGCTTTTTTTACAACAGCTTAAAAGGCTCTATGCAGCTAGATAAAGGTATAGCCTACACAAAAGATACCAAAATGGATGGCGTGCCAGCCGATTTAACGATTAACGGCTATGCTAATTTAAACACCCTTGAAATAGATTACGATTTAGCTGTGGCACCACAAGTAACATCTAGTATTCCGGTTATTGTGGCTTGGATGGTTAATCCCGTCACAGGGCTTGCCGCTTTAGCGCTTGATAAGGTTATTCACTCAGCAAGGGTGATCTCCGAAATTAACTTTAAAGTAACCGGCAAAATGAATGACCCTGTGGTACAAGAGCTTGAGCGTAAAAGTAAAGAAGTTACCTTACCGCAAGCTGCACAAAATCAGCCGCAAGCGGCCAGTACTCTCACACTTAAAGATGCCGCGGTAACAGCAACACAATGAGTACGCTAAACGCTAATATAATTGCTTTGCAAATGTGCTCAGGCACCAACCCCGACGAAAACATGGCAACCCTTGGCGAGGCGTTAAATAAACTCCCCGCAGCCAGGCCAATGCTTGTATGTTTACCCGAGGCGTTTTTAGTATTTAGTAAAAGTGGCCATGATACGCTAGCGGTTGCTAAACGTATTACACACTATAAGCAGCAATTAAGTGCATTGTGTAAAAAGCATAATATTTGGTTAAATGCGGGCACTATCCCTGAGCCACACAAAAATAATAAATACTTTGCGGCCTCGCACTTATTTAATAGCCAAGGTGAATGCGTAGCCACGTACAATAAAATGCATTTATTTGATGTTGATGTGGCCGATAAAACCGCCAGCTATCGAGAGTCAGACTTTACTCAAGCAGGCGATGATGTGGTGGTTGTTGCTACACCGTTTGGTAAAATTGGCTTAACAGTATGTTATGATTTGCGCTTTAGCGGATTATTTAGCGCACTTACGCGCCAAGGGGCTGAAATAATTTTAGTGCCCAGTGCTTTTACAGTCCCTACAGGGCAAGTACATTGGCAACCCTTATTAAAAGCACGCGCAATAGAAACGCAGTGTTACGTTATTGCAACTGCGCAGTATGGAACACATCAAAATGGCCGCCAAACATACGGCCACAGTATTATTATTTCACCATGGGGCGAGCAAATAGCAACGCTTGAAAGTGGGGTAGGGTTTATAAGCGGTTACGCCGACCTAAACCAGTTAAATAAAATTAGAAGAGATATGCCCGTGCAATCTCATCAACGATTTAGAGAGCATTTATTATGAATTCGGTTGAACAGCATTTATTACACGACAGCCAGCTAAATCGAGAAGAACTCGAAAAAACGCTTGGGTATATTCATCAGCACAAAGTGGATTACGCCGATTTATACTTTCAATCAAGCCATCATGAGTCATGGGTGCTTGAAGACGGCTTAGTAAAAGAAGGCTCTTACAATGTTGAGCGCGGAGTAGGTGTACGTGCCGTTAGTGGTGAAAAAACAGGGTTTTCTTATTCTGATGCCATTAACCTTGAAGCGTTAAACAAAGCCGCAACGGCGGCTCGTAGCATTGCCGATGCAGGCGAAGATAAAACCATTAAAGTATTTAGCGATGTGAAAGCAAAAGAGCAATTTGCCCCGCATCAGCCAATATCAAGCATGAGTGACAGCGATAAAGTGAGTTTATTGCGTGAGCTTGAAAATTACATACGCGAACTCGCCCCTGATGCTGAGCAAGTAATTAGTTCAATGTCGGCTGTATACGAAGAAGTATTAATTGCTGCCAGCGATGGCACGTTTGCTACCGATATACGCCCGCTTATTCGTTTAAACTGCTCCGTTTTACTTGAAAAAAATGGCCGCCGTGAGCGCGGTGGTGCAGGGGGCGGCGCACGCTTAGATTATGGTTACTTTAAAGAACTAGTTGAAGGCAAGCCACGTTGGATGGGCTTTGCCGAAGAAGCAGTACGCCAAGCTAAAGTAAACTTAGAGGCAATTGATGCACCAGCTGGCACAATGGAAGTTGTGTTAGGCAATGGCTGGCCTGGCGTGCTTTTACACGAAGCGGTAGGCCATGGCCTTGAAGGCGACTTTAACCGTAAAGGAGCTTCGGCATTTAGCGGTAAAGTGGGGCAAAAAGTAGCGTCTGAGCTGTGTACAGTAGTTGATGATGGCACCATGGCCGATCGCCGCGGTTCACTTAACGTTGACGATGAAGGCACACCTGCAGCTTATAACGTACTTATCGAAAACGGTATTTTAAAAGGTTACATGCAAGATAAGCTCAATGCGCGTTTAATGGGTGTAAACCCAACGGGTAATGCACGTCGTGAGTCGTATGCGCATTTACCTATGCCGCGTATGACCAACACCTACATGCTAGGGGGCGAGCATAGCCAAGCCGATATTATAAGCTCAGTTAAAAAAGGGGTATTTGCACCAAACTTTGGTGGCGGCCAAGTAGATATTACTTCAGGTAAGTTTGTATTTAGCGCATCAGAGGCGTACTTAATTGAAAACGGTAAAATTACCCAGCCAATTAAAGGTGCAACACTGATTGGTAATGGCCCAGAGGTGATGCAGCATATCTCTATGGTAGGCAACGATTTAGCCCTTGATAAAGGCGTCGGTGTCTGCGGTAAAGATGGCCAAAGCGTACCTGTAGGGGTAGGTCAACCAAGCCTTAAAATAGACCAACTTACAGTCGGTGGCACCGCATAAAACAATAAAGCGCGAAGCAATTCGCGCTATATAGGTTACCAATGCGAGGTTTACGCCTCGCTTTGCTCTTCTTTGTTCTTCTTCGTCTGTTCGTACCACAAAGCCATAAAACACTCAGTTAATTTATGCTCTATTTCAAGTGCTTTGTTGGTTGGGCAAAATAGCGTAAAGCTTGCTTTAAACTCACCAAGCTCTGTAGTGCCAAAATGAATAACCGGTGCCGGACCCGAAATTTTGGCATCGAGTTTACGCTCTATCATCGAATTATAACGTGTTGCTACATCGTGAAACTCTTCGCAGTATAGTTTTGCCTGATTGACTAATTCGTCATGAATAACATAAGGGTTAAAGCTCTCTCTGCGTACAATAGTAAAATGATGAGTAACAAAGCGCTTTACATAATTAAGGTTTTTAATTGAGCTGGTGATCAGCTTATTATTTGGTATATAAATTGTTTTGCGCGAAAACTGATAAGTGTGCATGTCTATTTCATGCATGGTGGTTTTTACCCAGTCTGTTTCGGCTACTTCGCCAAAATAGTCACCTACTTGTATCCAATCACCTACTCTAAATGGGCGGGTGGTAACTAGGTAAAAAAAGCCTATAACGCATTGTATAAACTCGCGAGTTGCAAGCACTATAGCTACTGCAAACGCAGCAATAGACAGCGCAAAATTTTGTATTTCGGTCGACCACACAAATAGCAGCGACAGCACCATAACAAAATTAATAAAGTGCTTAATGTTATGAGTGATGTAACGAATGTCTTTTTCTTTTTTTTCAGCGCGGTTTCTTGCTAGTTTATCAACCAGTACTTTAAGCACAAAAGCAATGGCAAGCACGAGCACAGAAACTAAAAAAGGGTGCATGAGTATGTCTTTAATCATAACTTCCAAATACGAGTAGCAATAGGCACGCTAAGTATATTGAGTAATCAAACCAATTAGCAAATTTAAGCTACATAAAATCACTTATACCAATTGTGTTAAGGCATGAGCCATTTATAGTAATAGGTGAATAGCGTTAAAACCCTATTAGCGCTTTATTTTGCACGCTAGAATGGCTAATACTTAATTAAACCGGTATTACTTAGCAGCTAGGCTGTGTGCTCTGTAATAGAGGCTTGCGTGTGTTTAGCGTGTTTTTGGCAAAACAATACAAGCTCAATGGCAGCGATAAAAATAAGTGTGTAACCCAGGGTTTCTATGCCTTCCTCAATAATATTTTTAACGACCCGAACGTATTGCTCTCCCATAACTGAGTGCCAAAACTCGCCCTTGCCCATCATTCTCGAAAAAGCGAGTAAGGTCACTAAGCCAGATAGGCAAATACCATAACTTGGTGTTTGTGAATAGGCTTTTAACGAGCTGTAAATAAAGCCTCGTTGGGCTTTTAAGTAAAGTAGTACGCTCCCTAACAGCGTATATACAATTGCTTGCCATGCGCCATCAAACACATACATATCTAGGTAGGTGTCAAATTCTCTAACAAACATAGCAGCCGACAAAGCAGCCAGTAACAGCGCGGCTATTTTAAGATCAGAGTGAATACGTGAGGCGTAAAAAAACAGCATACAACTTAAAAGGTTAAAATATCTTGCATGTGTTCGGTTAGTGTTTCTTCACTGTAAAGTGCATTTTGCTGTAAATCAAAACCTTCAAGCTGAATTAAAAAAGCCACACCTGCTAAGCATAATAAGTAAATAAAAGATCGCAGTAAAAACATATAAAAGCTCAAATAGAAAACAATGCGCGGCAGTTTAATTATAAAAATAGCTAAAAGCCAAAACATTATAGAAACTTTTTATAATTTATCGGTCTAATTTTTTTGCTGTTAAATTAATGGGTTATGTTTTTATTTTATGTATTTATGATGTGTTTTTTGTAATAAGTTGAGTTAATTAGTTGTGCTGCATAGGGTTAAATGCGTTAAGCATAAAAAAGCCCTTACTAAAACATAGTAAGGGCTTTTAACGTTATAAGCAGAGTTTGCTTAGCGCATCGTCTGACATTTACTCTGTACATCCAAATCTGGAAATACTCTGGAAACCTACACTTTACCTAGTCTAGAAGGCTTTTCCAGAAAAAGTGAAAAATAGCAAAGAAATTTGGACTTTTTTGAGGTCTGGAAAATAGTTTTCCAGATCTATTCATATTTAATATATCCTAATTTTGACAGTAGCTTTGTCTATCTTTTGATGATTAATTTTTATTATTTAAAGAGTATTTCTTTAGGGGAGCTAGTAAGTATTTCAGCACCCCAAATTAATTGTCATCAGGGAGTTTCATGTTGCGCATATGGTAAATTTGGTTTGCCATTAAGCGTGCCATTTCATTTACACTCAAAAAATCAATTCGTCCATTTGGTAGCTTTCTCATATTTTTTAATCCATCCATCGTTATATTCCCATTGAAATGACATTTACCGTGTTTCATTTGAACACTGAGATAGTGAAATCTCAACTCAAACTCTTCTCTAGTATGGGGAGTATCATATGTCTCAAGCTTCATAACTTCTCCAGTGTTAATTGTAGGTTATATGTGCAACAGTTTTGAAATCAATTTCTAACCGCCAAATAATGTTAGTGTTAATAGCGCGATAGAAAGACTTTTCATTTATAGCAAGGAAGCACCCTTCATTCATCGGTGCTCCTTTATAGTCATCCAATACACGACCTGACTTCCAGTAACCTCTTGTGATGTCAGAGCTATTAATATTGGTAATTTGCATAAAATGATATGCGGGGTTTGCAGGTGTAAACCCTCCAAAATATGCAGGATTGGCTACCACATTAGCGCAGGTGTCAAGGTCACTTACACTGGATTGATTGATTTGTTCGGTAGATAAAAATCTGCCAGAAATCAGTGGGATGCTTTGTTGTGACTCTGCAATATATGCTGTTAGTCTAACAAACTTTAGCTCACCTTCTAACAATAGTCTCTCACAGTAGTCTAAATAAACTTTTCCTTCATGAACTGGAGTAATTTTATTAGATTTAAACCATTTATCAACAGGAGAGTTAAAGTTGATGATGCGTTCTTTGGTTAGTGAATTAGGATTATATTGTCTAAATAGACTCCCTATGTATTCATAGTTCTTTTCAGACGCATTATCAGTAAGCGCTACTTGGAATACATAAAATACTTTATCCTTCCAACGTTGGGGAGGAGTAGTGCTACTAGAGTAACCTTCAGCCAATAACTCTTCCAACTCTAAAGCCTTTTCAATTGGTAATGGTGAGCAGATCTCCCTCATCATCTTTTCGGCTTTAGCTACGACTTCATTATTTATAGCACCATATTGAACAAGTTTATCCCACTCATACTTGATAGTCTCAGCCCATTCTGGTAACTCTATTTCATCATGATTTAAAGAATTATATTTATTAAAACGATGCCTAAGTATGTTTAATGCATCTTGTGCTGATTGAGATTCCTGTATTACAGCTTTATTAGCTAGTTTAGTTAAAACAGAATACCTCCCTGTGTGTCTACAGTTGTTTAATATAGATTCAAAATCTAGCGTGTCCGCAAGTTGATCCCATAACTTTAGATTAAAAGGTATTAGCTCAATTGCACCACAAATAATATCTGAGTGTGATCCTGAGTCCATAGAGAATGCTTTTGGGCTGAAAAATTTAATAAAAGAAGGATAAGATTTTGATAGCCAAGATGTTAACTCAGCTGCTTTTTCTCTTCTTAGCCAAGCAGGGTGGTTAAGAGTATGGCATAAAAGTTGTGTTAGACTTTCCTCAAGACTACTCCCCACTTTATTATTTGATTTTTCCTTTGTGTAGCTAGTAATGTATTCTGAAGTATCTCCGACTATTATATTGATATGCTCAATAGTATACTTTAGTAGTTTATTTTGTATGTCATGTGATGACCGCTTCCCCAGCCAATCAACTAGCCCTTCAGCTATTTGCCAGCGCTGAGTGTTTGTTTCATTTAAAATAAGTGAAGAAAATAGTTTTACTATTTCTGGGACTGAGTCGGTGGTTTGTGCCAATAGAAAACGACTTCTGCTAGTTGTTGATAGGCTTTCTCCCCAAATAGTCCAACCACCACCTTGCATTGCCTCCATCCCTGCTAAAATTTTACTTGTTGCACTCGAGAAATTATTTCGGCGAAGTAAACTCTCAGCGTTATCTAATAACTTCTCTGCAATTTGGGTTACTGACTGTTTACCAAATATACCAGGAATAACCATATCATCAGAGTTACGGCCTAAGTTTTCATCTTTATGCACATCAGCATTTGGAGCTAACGACTCATCATTATCTGTAATTTCCTCTTTTTCAATCTCATTGATCAGAGTTAATTCAGTTTGAAACTTTGTTTCAAACTGCTCTCTGAGTCCCTCGGAAATAATTGAAAAAATTGTATTAATAAACTGAGCTTTACTTAATTCGTCATTAAATTCTGACTCACAGATTATTTCTAATCTATCAAAAGCTTTACTCACTGAACTTTGGTCATCTGAAATATTATTTAAGATTAATCCATATGCTTGGGTAAAGCTGCTATAATGGCGATCGTCTCCAAATTGAAAACATTCTAGAAGAGCCCAGCAAAGCTGCCAGTCAGCAACTTTATAAATATTTTTAACAATCAATACTATGCAATCTTGCTCGTCAAGAGCATTGCCAGGAAAGCGAGATCCCCTAAGTTCATTGAGCCGGTCAATGTTATCTCGAGTGACTTCGATGTGCATCTGTTCTAATGTGCCATATGTTTGTGTAATAAAGTAATCTACAGCAATTTTATACTTACCTTTTACACACAAGGCACCAATAAGATCTCTTTTGGCGTATCTAACAAATCTTTGAAAAGTCATTTCTCCGCTAGCTGCGTCAAGTATACCTGCAATATCTTTGATAACTTCATGTTTTAAGTTCGAAGTAGTACTTAAAGATTCGAGTGCGGTAATGCATAAACCAAATTGGTCCTCTTTATACCAGCTTGGCCCCATTGAAAGAGATAAAACTCTCTCATAGGTTCTTTTTGCTTCCTCTTGTGCGTCTAATTTTTTATATAAAGCAATTATTTCTAAAAGCTCAGGGATCAGTTCATATCTATTTTTAAGATTTTGACTTACATACTTGTTCCATTGATGAACTAAATTGAAAACAAGATCTTCTGATTGAGAATCTATTTTTTTTCTCGTTAAACACTCAATCGTATTCTTAAGTATTCTTCTAAATCCCTCTGAATATATTCCATATTGAGTATCAAACTGAGTATTAAGATGGTTTATTAAATAGCTAATTTTGTTTTCAAAACTTTGAGATATCGTCTCAGCTAATTCCTTGTAAATTAGCGGGAAAATACCCTCAGGTATGTTATATGAATCTTGCCATTGCTCTCGCTCTGACAAAACAAACTTTATATTATCAATAACGCTTTTATTGAGTATATCCCATACATTTTCTAGCTCTTTAGCATCACTACTTTGATTGTATTTTCTTGCTTTGCCACTACACCAAGCAACTATTTTACAGATGGAGCTTATGCTTTCTTCCCAGTTGTTATTAGTGAATGGGATAAAATTCGGACATTTAAAGCAAGTTTTAGCATATGCTTTTAGTCGCCAGTCAGACATGTTTTGAATGAAAAGGTATTCATCACTCGTGATTCCGTCTTCTCCGATGAAGGTAAAGGAGCTCAACTCTTCAATTTCTTTACTAAAGGTTTCTATAATTTCTTTTGGCGCATTGAGAGTTAAAAGAGCGCTAGTAGCTACACTATTTAGTTTATTAACTCCACCACCACATTCAGCAATGATGGTTAGAAGGTCATTAAAAACTACTGTAAGTATACTTCTATTGGCAGTTAAGCCGTAATAGCGACATAACTCAAAATAAATAGGAATCGAGGATAAAATAATTCCTGTGTAGTCACTGATAGGACCTCGATAGATCTTGCGTAGCTCTGAAATAGGCACGTAGTGTTCCAGTAGGCACATTGCGGTTGCTTGGGAGTTAGCTACCATTTCGTTTTTGAACGCATCGCTATACTCTTTATTTTTTGCGTTGGATGAAATAACTTCCGACCAATAAAGTTGAAAGTTCACGAACTTCTTATAAGCGGATTCGTCACCAAGTCGAGTTTTAAGCATGAAAAGTTGAGAGTACAAGCTAAAGAAGTTCATAAATTCGTCATATGGAATCCCATCTCCACTTAATAAATTTTCAAACTTGTCCTCAATAAACATCTCTGTAGTTCTTGTTAGATTGAGAGCTTCTTGATTAGCTTCTTCATTCGAGAGGTGTAAAACTATTTTGAAAGATTCTTGAGGAGGTATTATTAACTGACCATACCTAACTACATGTTGCAAAACTTCTTCTTGTTTCCCAATAGAAATAAGTGCTCCAGCTGTCAAACTAGCTGATTGAGCAAATAAAACGCTATAGCGGAAATTAATTCTTTGGGACAATAATAATATTCGAACTGTTTCAGCTAAATCACCTAACAGTGTTGCAGCCTCTAAGGTTTTATGAATATCAATTTGCAAAGTGTCAGGCTCTACTCCTTGTAGGACACATTTATCTACCCAACTTTGATTACATAATAGAATTACATGAGATTTATCATCATTCTCTATCTTGAGGCCGTGATAAATTAAATTAAGTAAGCCGTATTGACTCTTTTGATTTTTTTCACAAAACTCAAATAGTCTCAGTTGAATACTCTTCTCAAGCAATTGAGTTTTTTCAACCAAAAAGTCTGAAAATGATGAGTGATAGACGGTTGTTTCATTCTCATTTAAAAGTAAGTGTTTTATTCTACTATGAGTACTTATTAGAATAGCTTGTTCGCTTTTATTTAAAATCTCCGAAAAGAAACTAATAGGAATCCCCCATCGTAATCGAGCAACAATTGCTAATAGATTTACCGCAGCTTCATCGTTTTTTAACTGTGACCAAAGTAAATCGTAGTAATTTCGGATTGTTCCATCAATCAGGGGGAAATCAGATAACTCTTTTTTAGTTAATCCTGAGTTTACTAGGTCTATTAAATAGCGAAGGTATAGAGGGTGTCCTTGAGCTCTTTCACAAATTAAGTTTACAGTTTTAGGTACTGCAAATTCATTATATAGGTTGGTATAGCAGAAACTTTGGGCTGAATTATATTTCAGGGGAGGGAGCGAAATACATAAACTTTTATTCAACCTTTGTCCCAATTGAGCTTCAAATTGTTCATAGTTAGGGGCTGCTAGAACAATAATCAAGCCTTTAGGTAGTTGTATTGGTAAAAGCCCAATGAACTTACTTAATAAAGCAGGGTCATGCCGAGAAATTTCGTCAAGCCCATCAATAAATAAAATACCTACTTTTTTATTTAAATCATATTTATTGCAAGCTATGGAAAGGAGCTGTTCTGTTTCTTTTATTAACCTGTGGTAATCATAGTTATCTGTCCTTATAGGAGTCCCGTTTATTAATTTTGATACTTGCATATTTAGCCAATTAAAGAACTCTATAGGCTGTGCTAGCTGTACTGCATTTTTGGACTTCTGACTTTGCGAAAAGCAATAAGTAGCGAAGTGTTCAAGTGAGTCATTCAATGGGGAGTAAGTATCACAAAAAGTGGATTTTCCTATCCCATGAGCGCCGTTAATGAACCTATAACTATTGCAATTTTTGGTGAGTAGTTCATCAAACTGCTTCACGAATTCAAATCGTGAAGCTATGGTTTCATTATTAGACAAACTTTCTTCTTGTGTTATTGGAATATCATTTTGAGCTAAAAAATGTCGTAGTGTGAAAGTTGAAATGACATGTAATGTTTTCTCAATTGAAACTCGAATTATTCCAACGCAAGCTTCATCGCATATTAAAGCAGCTCCAGAAAAGCCTTTATAACTACTTAGAGATAATTCTTGGTTAATACTAATTTCGATGTCAGATTTTAGTTTTGTAGCTTCAAAAGTTTGGATTATTTTTCCTTCTAAACGGTGACCGATTGTTAGTTTAGCTACTGGCCATCCATAAGAGTAGAACTTTGAACCATCTAGTGGCATCTGACAACTGATAGTTAACGGAGTTAAGTCGGGTTCTGAGTCGAGCTCTAATAGAGCTACATCTAAGCTCTCATCATAATCCAGCACTTTTGCTTTGTGAGGTAATTTGGTTGTGCCATATTCAAAAACAACATCAACCTCATTGTTACTCTCAGTCGGATCTTCCAAACAATGGCTTGCTGTCAATACTAATTTTGAAGACACAAGAAAGCCAGTTCCTGACTCCTCACCACATTGAATTCTACATGTCGCTGATTGTGCTGTTTTATCTAGCATCTTAATCCTTTTTGATATTAATCCAATTTGTAGCATTTTCTACAACTGTGAAAGTTGCTCCAGTGGTTGTTTGATAGTTTTTAAGCTTCCTAGATGCTGAGGTTGAATAGTTAAAGTAAATAGTTCTCATAAAATTCGCTTCTCTATCAACGATTGCACAAAGGGGTTCTAAATCGGGGTGATTATGATTTCCACTACCATTAGTTGAAATAAAAAATGCCGGTGCATCTATCAATTTTAGGAGCTCTGGGCTGGTGTTGTGGATACTACCGTGATGAGATATTTTTATTGCATCAAACTCTAAGTTATCGCCTTGAGCTTTCATTGCATTTAATTCAACTATAATATCTTCGGCCCAAGCGTCAGCTAGCATAAGTACTCTAACACCGTCTAACTCAATTATAGTTGCAATTGAACTTCCATTTGTTTTTGACTCATCAGGTGAGTATATATCCTCAAGCTTTATATTTTGGCCAGAAGATGTTAATTCTGGGAGCTTGGTATTTTCTTCTTGCCTATGTTCTAAGCTTAGCTCAAATGCATCATCGACAATTGTATTTGATGTAACAGATTCAGTAAGTCCATAACGCTTTAGCTCTTTTTTCCATGAGTGTAGAAGTTCTTGTAGTCTTAACTTTGTAGGGGTTATAACTTTTATTGAACCATTAGGAAGAGATGTGTATGAATTCTCTTCTACGCATATGTTTTTTAAACCATGTTTCTCATTCCAACAATATCGACCTTTATTTATCAAAGTTGCTAGTGTACTGCCTTGTCTAGCGCTAATTTCTTCTACTTGCTCAGTTTCTGCAATTAAATTCTTGGGGTGACCTCTTCTTATGAACGATTTCAGGATTTCTAAGCTTTCCTGTGAAATTTCAGAACTATTTGGTAATGAAAGGCTTCGAAGACTATTGTGCCAAACTTTTTTGATCGAGATAACTTTACTTAATATTTTACTTTCGTTCAGTAATAAAAGTCGGATAATTCCGCCAATATGATCAGCATCAATATGAGTTACAATAACTAAATCTAGAATATTACCTTTACTCGCTAAGTTATCGAGATCTTGTTTTATGTGTTTATCGAAGGTCTTTGCATAACCGCCATCGATCAAAATATTAGTATCGGAAGAGCAAATCAAAAATGCATCTCCATTTTCGGCTGGGTACATTTTAATTTTCACATTAATTTCCCTTTATTGATTTTTTTAATTCTTGTTTGTTAAAAATATACTCTCAGATCAATTGTTATAAAAGTTAATGTGTTGGCGCAGCACTTAATCCAAAAATATCAAGTTAGTATCAGGTTGTTTATTCTTAAACTTTAGTTATTTAGTTGATTTTTTGAGTTCCTTGATTAGCTCAAGCTTTTTCTCCGTGTCTAACTTTGATATTTCAATTACTAGCTCTGCTGTTGTCTCATCTTCACAGAAAAAATAATTCAATGGAACATTTAGTTCATCAGCGATCTTTTTTAGAGTCGTTAAATCTGGAATATGACGGCCTTTTTCATAGTGGTTCATGCGACCACTCGCTGAGTTTTCATCCATACCGATAAGTATCCCCAGCTGCTTTTGAGTAATACCTGACTTAGCGCGGGCTTGTTTGAGTCTAATTGGGATTGGATTTTGGAACACAAAAGTATCATTTTTTCAGTCTCTAATAGCTTAGATTGTCTAAGTTTTACAATAGTTTGTACACTTAGGAATCCTAAGTCTGATTTGTGGGTATGTTCTTAAAATCACTCTCAAGCATAAAACTTAGTATTTCTAAGTTTTGCATTGTTCTATATACTTAGCAACCCTAAGTTTTCTTAATTGTTGTAGTATAAGAAATGCCCCACGTTATCAAATTAAACCAACATATTTATTCCCTTTTGATCGAAAAAGAGTGCAATGGCTTTACAATTGTCGAGCTCAGGGATGAGTTATTAACCGTAACTGATACATATCAAGATATAGATGAGGCACGTAAATTCATTTATAGACAAACGACAGCTCTTGAGCGGAAGGAACTCCTAAATTCAAAAGGAAGTGGCCGCCATAAAAAATATTTTAAAACTGAGCTGTTTAATAACGTTACGTTTGTGGCGAAACAGGTTGTAATTGAACAAGAAAAATCAATTAGCAGTAATACTGATAATCAAGCATCACCGCTTGTTGAAACCTTATTAAATGAAAAGAAACACTTTGAGGCTGAGCTTGCAATTTTATTAGGGGAAGTTGATGAATATAAAGCTCTACAAAAGCGATTCCCTGAGCACCTTAGCTTGTTCTACTCTGCATTAGATGATGCTAAAAATAATTCAGCTAAGTTATTAGGAAAAGTTAACGCTTTAACTACTGTATTGGCCTCTTTGGATAATGGTGCACGGCAATGTTGAGAAGTTGGCAAAAAGAATGTGTTGAGTTAGCGGTAAAGAAATACGCTGTTAGTGATAAGCACTTTCTATGTCAGGCTACTCCAGGTGCTGGTAAAACAATAATGGCAGCATCATTGGCCAAAACGTTATTTGATAAAAAAATGATAGACAGAGTGATCTGCTTTTCACCATCGGTTGAAGTGGCTAATAATATCAAAAGAACATTTGGAAAAATAATTGGGTGTTCATTTGATGGCTCATTTACGGCTGTAGGTGTTTCAATGACTTATCAAAGTTTATGCTCCATTCCTCAAAGTACCTGGGATGGGCTAAGTAAATACCGTACATTTTTTATTTTTGATGAAATACACCATTGCTCGTTCTCGCAAGATAAATCTAAAATCAATACGTGGGGTGAGAGAGTTGTTTTCCATTTACAGGATATTGCAACTTACACGCTTGCGCTATCAGGCACTCCTTGGCGCTCAGACGCTCTTCCTATCGCTTTAGTGAACTATTCTGACCCAGAAGGTGAGTTGATATGCGATTATCAATACAGCTTGAGTCAGGCCATTAGAGATAATGTGTGTAGAGAGCCAAAAATAGTTTTAGTTGATAGCAATAATATTTCGGATGGTCACGATACATATGGGTCTATAGCTGAATTTGTTAGGCAAGCTCACTCAACGTACCAAGAGGTGCTTAATAATGACTCTGCACTTAGATATTTACTAAAGTTAGCCGTATTAAAATTGTCGGAGATAAGAGCTTCAAACCCAACTGCCGGAGGCTTAGTTGTCGCGTCTTCAGTTAAGCACGCTGAAATGATAAATAGTTTATTAATTGAAGAATTTAATCAAACGTCAACCATAGTTACTTACTTACACGATAATTCAACACAGAAAATTAATTTATTTAAGTCATCTACTGAACAGTGGATTGTTAGTGTTGGTATGATCAGTGAAGGGACCGACATACCTAGGCTACAAGTATGCTGTCATTTAAGCTCTATAAAAACAGAGTTGTATTTTAGGCAAGTTCTAGGGCGCATTCTTAGGTCTGGCAAAGGTAAAATTGAATTCGCATGGTTATTCACATTTGCAGAAACAAGCTTAGTTGAGTTTGCTGAGCGTATTAATATTGATATACCAGATAGTTGCTCTTATGTTGATATGGAATGTGACACAATCTTGGTGAGAGAAGATATATTTAGACCTTTAACATCGCCAAAGATAAACAGGGATAATAAGTTAAAAGAAACCCTTGATAAACTCGTTCTAGGGGGCCTAACTTCAGAACGCGGTATAGCTTATGATGAGCTGCTTTCAGGTTGTTCATTAAGCAGTATACAAATTAAATCACTTAGAACTAGAGTTATAGAAGCATTTTTATAGTTCCATAAAATGAGCCATATTCTGTTTATATTATCACTCTTAGTACATAAATAAGGCTAGCTTTTATTTGACTCTGCTAAGTAATGGGAAATTTTTTAGAGATAAGTATCGAAATTATTGCCTCAGCTACATCCTTGATTTCACCATATTATTAATTTCAGAAACAACTTTTAGGGTAATAAATTTATTCCAAATTTACTAACGACGAATGCAAACACTCCAAAAATAAAACAAGTTATTAAGGCGCTGAGGCCGAGTGATGGCCAAAAACCAAATCGGTGTAGTAATGATGGAAATATTAAAAACATCGGTAAGGTAGGCACAACATACCAAAATGTGTACCAGGCATGACTCGCAATTTTCTCTGGCGGCTGTTTTTCAACGTACAACCAAATCATCGCTAAAATGGTTACCAATGGAAGTGCTACAATTAGTGCTCCGAGTTTATCACTGCGCTTTGCGACCTCTGAAACCGCTACAACAATTGCTGCTGTCACTAAGTATTTAAAAATTATCCAACCCATGTATTACTTTCCTTTTTAAATAAAAAATAAAAACCGATTGCCTATCGGTTTTTATTTTGCCATGATATGGCTATGTTGTTAAGAGATATTTGATTATGCAGTTAGGCGAATTAGAAAAACTAGTACTTCAATATTTGTGGTCTTCTAAAGAAGCGGATGCAAAGCATGTGCACAGTCGTTTAGGTAAAACACGTGGCTGCACTCTCAATACTATTCAAAGCACCCTTGAAAGACTTTATAAAAAAGGCCTTCTTAGCAGAACTAAGCAGGGTCATGCTTATAATTACCGAACTAAAGTTGATCGTAACTCGCTTATAGCTACTTTAATAAATGATATTACAGCTGACTTTGTTGAAGAGGGTGAAAACAGTTTAATTGCTGCATTTTCTTCTACTTCGACTAATTTTAATGATACACAATTAGATGAGCTCGAAAAGCTTATAGAGCAACAGCGAAAACTACGAAGCGGAAAAGTGTAAACATGATTGTTGGAAATTGGGCCGTGTTTTTAAATCTAGCGAGCGCAGCGGTGACCGCTTTTATTTGTGTGATCATATTGATTTCCTTCTTCCACACCTCGCTTTGTAAAAAACTTACTATTTTCCAGTTTACCGAGCGTAAGTTCATGCTTTGGTTAACTATTAGCAGCCCTTGGTGGATCTCATTATTGTGTGCAGCTGTATTTTGGCAGGCACATCAAAACCAAATGTCTAATTGGTTGCAAGGGGTTGCTCACTGGCATCACCTAGAGGTTTTCTCTGTCTATAGTTGGCATTCGGTATTACTTATATCAGCAGCTTGTTTGATGACAAGCGCTAGCGTACATGCATTTTTTAGTCTTAATAGACATAGTTCAGCAATGAGCAGTCTGTTGGCTTTATCAAATACTCAACCTCACAAAGATTATCCCAACCAGTCTGTACACGTTATTGACCACCTTGTACCAGAGGCATTTACTGTTGGTTTTTTCAATCCAAAAGTGTATATAACCAGCGGATTACAAGCACTTGATGAAAAAACAGTACACATAGTCATACAGCATGAACTAGCACATTTAAAAGCCCGAGATCCGCTTTTTAAAACACTGTTTAGTCTATTTGGTTGGTGTTTTCCTGCGTCAACGCGCGCGGCGTTACAGCAATCTTATACGGCTTTAACAGAACAAATCGCTGATGTCGGTGCAACGCAAAGTTTTGATGGATTAGATGTGGCTCAAGCACTTATTAATGTTGCTCGATTTCAACGACAACAACATATTACGAATGACAATATATACATGAGTCATTTTAGTAATGAACAAATAACTCAGCGTATACAAACATTGTTAATGCCAATCTCCACTACGCCTAAGCTACTTTTAATGATCACCTTGTTTAGCTTTGTGGTTATCACTTTATTCACACTGTCGACTGTCGATAGTGTCCACCATCTTATCGAAACTTTTTTCATCCACTAAGTAAGGATTAAAATGAAATCATTTAGTAGTCATTTTACCCACAAAAAACCGATTGGTAGTCGGTTTTTTGTGGGGGTATTGATGGCTTTTACAGCACTGCCGTGTTTTGCAAGTGCTGAGGCTTATCAAACATTAAATCTAAAGCAAGCCATCTCATTTACGCTTGCTAACAACCCGCAATTACAGGGCTTCTTTTATCGAGATAAAGCCCAGCAAGGCAAAATAAAGCAAGCAAGTATAGGCCAAAGACCACAAATAGGCTTAATGGTTGAAGATGCTTTTGGGACAGGTGAGCATAGTGGTTTGCAAAATATGCAATCAACCTTAACTTTCTCTTGGCTGATGCAACAAGAGCAAATTGATAGTCGCGTAAAAGCAAGCCAGTCTGAACTTGAGCAGTTACGTTTAGATAAACAAATTATTGCACTTGATTTAGCCGCGATGACTGCGAAGCAATTTATTCAACTACTGGTGAAAGAAGAGGCACTAAAGCTCAATAAAATGGCAGTAAGACAAGCGAATGAAGTTGTAAATGCAATAGATAAACGAGTTCGTATTGGTCAGTCGTTGGCTATTGATAAAAATTTAGCCAAAGCTGAACTAATTAAACAAAAATTACTTGTCGAAGATCTTGAGCATGAAATAGCTAGCGGAAAATATCAGCTTTCAGCCTTGTGGGCAGAGCCTCGCACTGACTTTACACTTACAGGTAACTTATTGCAGTTACCTAAAATTGTAGATTTTCAGTCACAGTTCGAGCGCTTTAAAAATGCGCCTCGTTTGATGCAGTTAGCAAGTCAAAAACGTATTGCACAATCACACATTGAATTAGCTCAAATTGAAGCAAAACCACAATGGCAATTCACAACAGGCTTACGTCGCTATGAATCTACGGATGACTTTGGGCTCGTGGCCGGTGTTTCTATTCCGTGGGGAGCATCTGGCAGCAATGCCGGAACGGTCGCTAAGTTACGTGCCGAGCAAGATGTATTAACAGCGCAAGCGAAGAGTTTAACTCAACAAGCTAATAGCCAGCTTTATGCTTTGCTTCAAGAAGTTAAGCATTCTGTTCATGTAATTACCACCTCAAAAAATGAAATCATTCCCACGCTAGAAACCGCGCTTACCCAAGCAAAACAAGCATTTAACGTTGGTAAATTGAATTACAACCAGTGGAGTAGCGTGCGTCTGGCGCAATTAAGCGCGCAATCAGAACTACTTAGCGCTTATGAAAGCTTACATTTACAGCATATAGAAATTCAGCGTCTTACTGGCGCATCGATAGAACAATGAGATTATTTATGAAAACGACAAACTTTATTCCCTCCATAACCGTTGCCGTATTACTCGGCCTCAGCGCGGGGGTACATTTACCCGCTAGCGCAGTATCAACACCTACTACAGAGCAAGCAGAGCCTGAAAAAGGGCCGCATAATGGTCGTATGCTTCGTGAAGGAAGCTTCGCATTGGAGTTAGCGATTTTCGAAACAGGCGTACCACCTGAGTTTAGAGTATGGTTAACGGATAATAAAAACCCAATTAATCCCGACGATGTTGAATTAACGGTTACGTTAACCCGATTAGGTAATGTGATTGATGATATTAAGTTTATTAGCCAAAGTGACTTTTTACGTGGGGATATGGAAATTTACGAACCGCACTCTTTTATTGTCACAGTAAATGCGAGCTACCAAGGAAAAAAATATCGTTGGCAATACGATAACCTAGAGGGGCGAACAAAAATCGAACCCGCAGTAGCAGATGCAATGGCGATTGAAACTGCAATTGCAGGGTCTCAAAAGCTTCATCAAACGATCCCTGCTTATGGACAGGTTTGGTTACCGCCGAGTGCGCACCGCACTGTTTTTGCACGTTTTGAAGGTGTTATTACACACTTAAATGTAAAGCTTGGCGATAAAGTAAATAAAGGCCAAACTTTAATGACGATTGAAAGTAATGAAAGTTTAAACCCCTATGAGATAAAATCGCCTATTGCTGGTTTTGTCGCAAAACAAATGGCTAATTCAGGTGAGCAAACGAATAACCGAGAACTGCTTGTTATCACAGACGCGAGTCAATCTGTCGTTAAATTAGCAGTCTACCCGAGCGATTACAGCAAAGTATCTCAAGGCACTCTAGTGAGCATTAAGGCAGAAGGTAGTCTTGTGAATATTGCTGGTAAGGTATCATTTATAGAGCCAAAAGTTAGAAGTGATCAGGCAAGAATGGTGTGGGTTACGTTGGCACAACAGGCTGAGCCTTTGTTGGAAGGGAGTTTTGTTAAAGCCGATATTGAAACTGCTTCTTTTGAAGTTCCTTTAGCGGTAAAGAAAATAGGCTTACAGAGCTTTCGTGATTTTACGGTCGTGTATACAAAAGTCGCTGATGAATATGAAGTCAGGATGCTTGAGCTGGGTCGTTCAGATGCAACATGGGTAGAGGTACTAGGTGGACTGCCTGCTGGTACTGAGTATGTTACTGAAAATAGCTACATCATCAAAGCCGATATTGAAAAGTCTGGCGCGTCACACGATCACTAGGAGAGCGTAATGTTAGAATCGATTTTACGCTTTGCTATAAAGCGAAATATCCTCGTTCTTGTCATGGTATTAGCCATTGCAGGATTAGGCTTATGGAATTTTACTAAACTACCTATTGATGCAGTACCTGATATAACTAATGTTCAGGTTATGATCAACACCGAAGCGCCAGGCTATACGCCGTTAGAGGTTGAACAACGCGTTACTTTTCCCCTCGAAAATGCATTAGCTGGGCTACCAGGGCTTGTAAACACACGTTCTGTGTCTCGTTATGGTTTATCGCAAGTTATTGCTATTTTTTCTGATGATACCGATGTTTACTTTGCTCGCCAGTTGGTTAATGAGCGGCTGTCTAGTGCTCGTTCCGAGTTACCGATAAACCTTTTACCTGAGCTTGGCCCGATAGCTACTGGGTTAGGTGAAATTTTTATGTTTACGGTTGATGCTATACCTGGCGCTAAAAACCCCGACGGTAGTGAGGTAACTCCCATTGATTTACGAACAATACATGATTGGACAATTCGCCCTCAATTAATGCGGGTGCCAGGTGTTGTTGAAGTAAACCCTATTGGTGGTTACGAGCGAGAAATTCTCATTGCGTTTAAACCTGAAAAACTACTGGCTTATAATCTTACCTCAGCAGATGTTGTTGATATTATTGGTCAAAACAATCAAAACCAAGGCACAGGATTTATTGAAAAAAGCGGTGCACAATGGTTAATTCGCGTCCCTGGTCAGGTGGCTGATTTAACTGAAATCACAAATTTACCCATTAAAACCATCGACGGTAGCGCAGTGTTTATTAAAGATGTTGCCACTATAAGTGATGGTAAGGGGCTTCGTACCGGTGCTGCTACTCAAAATGGCCGCGAAGTGGTGATGAGTACCGTGTTCATGCTAATAGGAGAAAACAGCCGCACAGTTGCACAAGGCGTGGGTGAAAAGTTAAAAGAAATCAATGCCAGTTTACCCGAAGGTATAGTTGCAAAAGCCGTCTATGACCGAACTAAACTGGTAGATAAAACGCTTAATACTGTTCAAACTAACCTGCTCGAAGGGGCCATTTTAGTTATTGTTGTATTATTTATATTACTGGGGAATTTCAGAGCCGCATTTTTAACGGCTTTAGTGATCCCATTTGCAATGTTGATGACAATAACCGGTATGGTACATACGCGAGTCAGTGCAAACTTGATGAGTTTAGGGGCATTAGATTTTGGTCTATTGGTTGATGGTACGATAATTATCGTCGAAAACTGCTTACGTCGTTTAAGTATGAGAGGTGATACCCCTCTTTCTTTAAAAGCACGTTTAGATATTGTTTTTACGGCTACACGAGAGGTTATTCGACCCGCTTTATTCGGTGTATTCATCATCACCGTTGTTTATTTACCTATTTTCGCGCTTGAAGGCGTTGAAGGAAAAATGTTCCATCCAATGGCATTAACGGTTGTGATTGCTTTGCTTTGTTCAATGGCGCTTTCGATCACATTTGTGCCTGCAATGGTCGCCCTATTATTTAAAAAGCCAATTAAAGAAAAACCTAATCATATTATGCTGGGGTTAAGCCGTGTTTATAAACCAGTACTCGCATTAGCATTAAAAGGCCGCTGGGCAGTAGTACTAATCGCTTGTTTACTTGTGACATTTTTTGGTTATCAAGCAACACGCTTAGGGAGCGAATTTGCACCAAATCTTGATGAAGGTGATATCGCTATGCACGCGCTTCGTATTCCAGGTACTTCCTTAAGCCAAGCGATTGAGCTACAAAAAGTCTTGGAAGAAAAAATTACGCAGATGCCTGAAGTAGAACGCGTATTTGCAAAAATTGGTACCGCGGATGTAGCAACAGATGCAGTACCACCTAGCGTAGCTGATAACTTTATTATTCTAAAACCACGAGATCAGTGGCCAAACCCAAATAAATCTAAAGCTCAAATAGTAGAAGAGTTAGCTGCACTAGTCGAGCCTATTCCAGGTAACAGATATGAATTCTTACAGCCAATTCAAATGCGTTTTAATGAATTGCTTGCCGGCGTTCGCGCAGAATTAGCGATTAAAGTATTTGGTGATGACTTTGAAACACTCGCTACGTTAGGAAAAGAAATTGAATCTGCGATTGCAAATGTTGATGGCGTAGCTGATTTGATGGTTGAGCAAACAACAGGTCTACCTATGCTTGAAATTATACCCAATACTGAAAAGCTAAGTCAGTTTGGTATAAGCAAAGCACAAATTCAGTCACAGTTAGCTACCGCATTAGGAGGAGCTATCGCAGGCAAGTTTTATCAAGGCGATATTCGTTCTGATATTGTCGTTCGTTTAGAAGAAGTGCAACGTAGTAATGTTGAAAAGTTGGGTTACTTACCTATTAACTTACCAAATGGAAGCTCTATACCATTACAAGAATTAGCTACCATCAAGCTAACTAATGGTGCAAATCAAATTAATCGTGAGAATGCCAAACGGCGTATTGTAGTAACCACTAATGTTAGAGGGCGAGACTTAGGAAGTTTTGTTGGTGAGATTCAAGCGACTATTGAAAATGAAGTTACGATCCCTTCCGGCTATTGGATTGAATATGGAGGAACGTTTCAAAAGTTACAATCGGCCTCTGAGCGGTTAAGTGTGGTTGTGCCAGTTACATTGTTAATGATTATAGGTTTACTTATTTTAGCCTTAAACTCACTTAAAGATGCTGCAATTATTTTTACCGGTGTGCCTTTAGCGCTTACAGGTGGAATTGCAGCATTGTTGTTGCGTGATATTCCATTTTCAATATCTGCTGCTGTTGGCTTTATTGCTTTATCTGGTATCGCCATATTAAATGGCTTGGTAATGGTATCGTTTATTCGTGAGTTACGCAGCTCAGGGATGGGGCTTAATCAAGCGATAACAGAAGGGGCATTAACTCGCTTACGTCCAGTTATAACTACAGCACTGGTTGCCTCATTAGGATTTATACCTATGGCACTTAATACAGGAATTGGTTCAGAAGTACAGCGACCTCTAGCGACCGTGGTGATTGGTGGCATCATTTCATCGACCTTACTAACATTATTTTTGATCCCCGCACTCTATCGACTTTTACACAAAGAAAAGGAGTCTATTTTGACTGAAAGTGAAACGTTGGAGCGATCTGATGCCAACTAAAATAATAAACTTTAGCATAGTGATTTTAATGCTTATTTTGGCTTTATTAAGCTTTGAGGCATTAGCACACGGAGTCGATGATAGTACTCGCGCTTTTTTAGAGCAAAACCAAGGTGTACAGTTTGTGCCATTTATTTATATTGGGGCAAAACACATGCTCACCGGTTACGACCATATATTGTTTTTAATCGGTGTGATCTTCTTTTTATATCGCAGCAAAGATGTATTGCTGTATGTCACCATGTTCACCATCGGCCACAGCACAACCTTACTACTTGGTGTGCTTGGCGATATTCAGATTAATGCCTATTTAATTGACGCTATTATCGGTTTTTCAGTTATTTATAAGGGCTTTGATAACTTAGGTGGGTTTAAGCGTTGTTTTAATTGGCAGCCAAATACAAAAATGGCTGTGCTTATTTTTGGTTTGTTTCATGGCTTTGGCTTAGCAACCAAGTTACAAGAGTTTCAATTACCCGAAGATGGATTACTGACAAATTTAATTGCCTTTAACATTGGCGTAGAACTTGGCCAATTTTTAGCGCTCGCAGTTATCTTAATTGCCATTAATGTGTGGCGTAAACGGCCGTCATTTCATCGTTTTTCAACATTTATCAACGGTGCGTTAATGAGTGCCGGCTTAATGCTAGTCGGCCTTCAATTAACCGGCTATATAATTAATTAATTTAGAGAAATATATGCAACATACAGTTAGTTCAAAAACACTTATAAAAGCCAGTATCACCGCTTCATTAGTTGCGATAATCGCCTTTGTGCTATTTATCCTTCCGGCAGAATATAACATTGATCCAACCGGGCTCGGTAAACAACTGGGCGTTACTAAAATAGCTCAGACATCAGCGCAAAAACCACTTAAAACATCAGATTCATTGCAAGTGGGCAGTGATGAGTTTCAAACAATTGAAGTCACTATCCCTGCAAATCGCGGGGTTGAATATAAATTTGAGATGCAACAATATGAAAAAATGACCTACGAATGGATGACCGATGGCGCTTCTTTACATTTTGATTTACACGGAGAGCCAGCAGGAGACACAACCGGTTACTTCGAAAGCTATGCAATTGCCAATTTAAGCGAAATGAAGGGCAGCTTTACCGCCCCATTTGGGGGCTCACATGGCTGGTACTGGAAAAACAACTCAGATAACCCCGTAGCTATACAGCTTTTAGTAAAAGGACAATATAAAGTAATTGGCTTAAAACAATAAACTTAAAACTTAATAGGAGAAAACAATGAATAGATTAATTCCAATAGCATTAGTTTGTATTTCATTAATGAGTACTGGTGTTCTAGCACATAGTGATCATGGTCACGTTAGCGATCAACAAGCTATTAGTATTGCAGCTAAATCAATAAAGAAATTGGCCTTTAAAGACTATGGTTTTGAGGTTGGAAAACTAAATGATTCTTGGAAAGGTATTTCTTCAGAAGCATTTACTGTCGTAAACGAGAGCGATGATACTTATATTATCCAAGCATCAAATGATAGTGAACAAGTTTATTTCAAAATAGCTAAAAATGGTCAGCTTGTAGATGTAAAATCGAAAAACGATTTCTAATCTAATTGTTAATTGGCACTGTGAGTTTTTACAGTGCCAATTAACTATTTATCGTCAAAAACACTTTTAGCTATTTAGCAATCGAAGTTGGTGAGGTCTTCGAAGTGTCAGAACAGATTGATGCTGGACTCAAAGAGATAATTCAGACTTTAGACTGGGTCAGGTACCCCCATAAATAAACTGTTCATTATATTTTTAAATTAAATACTTTACCTTCTACCTGGCAAGCATCCATATCCCAGCAGCGATCATAAACAGGTTTTCTGTAAGTGAAATAAAGCCTAACGGTACATTACTATCACCGCCTACACATGCACATTTGAGTTCGCGCTTATCTATATATACGGCTTTAAAAACAGAAACAGCACCAACACCACCAATAAATAATGAAATAGGAGCAATACTATATGCTGGCAACCCAGCTATCATTCCAATACCAACAAACGCTTCTAAAAATGGGTAAACATAGGCATACCTCACTACTTTCATCGCCACTAAGTCATAAGTGATAAATGAATTTGAGAAACTAAATAAATCTTGAAGTTTTTGTATTGCCAACACAGCCATAGTTAACGCAACAAATAGCTCCACGGTTTTCATGGAAATTAATCCATGACCCATTGCAAAACTAAATGCCAAACTTAGTAAAAATGCGACCGCGAAGATTGCAATAACCGGGGTGTAAGTTGTACCTTGCTGTCCAGCTTTTGGCTTATCAAAGTAATCACGTAAGTCGTCATAACCACCGATACGTTTATCAGCAATAAATGTTTGTGGTGTGGTCTCTACGTTGTGCTTTGCTTTAAATTTATCTGTTTGTTCACGAGAAGATAATAAGTGATCATTAACATCATAACCCTCGCGTTCTAGAAGGTCTTTTGACTTTAAGCCAAATGGGCAAATATGCTCATCTGTTGCCATTCTATAAAGCTCTGCTGATTTACTCATGTTTAGCTCCCTTTTACGTATTCTTATAAAATTTTACTTAGCATTAAAATCCGGTACAGCTCTAGATTGTGCTTGTTCCTGAGTTTCTGCTAGGCCATTTTTTTCTATATCGTTCAGTAACCACTGCATCTCTTTAATCTCACGACGCTGTGCTTCAATAATATTTGTTGCAAGCTCTTGGACGCGCTTGTCTTTGATGTTAGCTCTATCACTAGTCAGTATAGCGATTGAATGATGCGGTATCATGGCTGACATCCAAGACTGATCGTTGACCGTTATTTGCGAACGTACTAAAAATAATGCGCCTACAAAGCTAATAATGCTGATCCCTAAAACTACGCTGTTTTTCTTTTTATCCTTATACATATTTAGCATAAACAACAGCATAACTACCGCCATTGCAGCCCCCATATAAATAGCCATATAGGTACGCGTTTCACTAAAAAACACATGGCTTAGCTGATAACTATTCAAATACATTAGTACAAACATGACTAATGTTGATGTGGCTATCATTAAGAAAAATTTTAAATACTGTGACATTACAATGGCTCCTTTTCAGTTGTTCAACTTGTATTTTATTTATACTAAGGGGTATTACTTACAATTTATAAGGCGTAAGCCCACTATATATTTAATCATCGCATTAATACTTACGGCTAATTCAATAACTATGCCATAAGAGTTAAAACTGCACTGCGTATTTGCTGATATGCTTATAAGTATGTTGCTGTGAATCTTGAGTAAGTACTTCAATATTATATTTATGAAAACGATTGCCCATCTCCATACCTGGCGTGCCAACAGGCATTGCCGGAACTGTCAGCCCGATCGTTTTCTGAGGGTGTTGTTCAGCTAAAAACTGCTTTATATATTTAGCTGGCACGTGCCCTTCAAAAACATACCCATCGGCTGAAACAGCGCTATGGCATGAGCGCATATTTGGCTTTATTTGATATTGAGCTTTAATTAGCCCCATATCAGCAACATCTATTGCTTTTGTTTTAATGCCACTTTCATTAATATGCTCAATCCATTTTTTACAGCACCCACAGGTTTTACTTTTATAAACTGTCAACTCAATCTCTGTTTTATCTTTTTCTATGGCCTCTTGGACTGGCAATACACTGTGTGGGTTTTCCATACTTTTTACTGATATAGACACCGCCAACATCACTGAAAGTGCAGTTGTTATGTACGTTAATCGCATGTTACTTCCTTAATTTGACCAATGAATATGTGTGATTTTCCAGCCATTGCGGGTCTTTTTTAGAGTCATTGACTCCATACCCGTTGTGTTAATGGCTTTACCTTTGTAGCTGCCCATCGTTTCACTTCGCGAAATGGAGTAAGCGATATCACCACTTATATAAACCTGATGTTCTAATAGTTTGCTATTAACCGAACTGAGGTATTTCATATCCGCTAGCATGTGGTGATTTGCATATTCATCGGCAGAACGCTCAACGCCTCCGCCTTCAAAAATAATGACGTTATCAGCTAATAATGAGCGAGCTTTTTTTTGATCACTTTGATTTAATGCTTGGTGAAAGGCACTTACTGCTTGCGCAGCTGGGGTATCGGTACCAACAAATAACACACGCTCATTTGCATGTTCCTCATTCTTGTGTGCGCTTACAGCTAGTGAGTTCAATGCGCCAAAAAGTAATAGCGATGTTATGATTATTTTTGCAGAGTTATTAAACATGTTGCTCTCTTTTTATTAAATTAATTTGGGGGACCAACAAGTGTGGTGAACACGCTTGTTGTAATAAGTACAAAAGCAGCTATCAGCATTTCTACACTGATGGAACGTTTTAGTGTACCTACATGCTGTTTTTGGGTGATTCTCGGAACTAAAATTAGTTTGTGCCAAGCCCCCATCATAAGCATCGCGCTCACTAGTAGCAGTTTTAGCAAAATTAATTGCCCATAACTTGACGTGAACAGCGCTGATAACGAATGCAGGTAATTAAGCAAAAGCGCTAAACCTGAAATAAGCAGCACAAATACAACGATGATGGCTAAGTGCCCAAACAGGTGCATTACCTTCTTAACTTCATGAACAGATAATATGGTACAGCTTTTATATAGTGGCCACAGTGACCCCACCCAACTTGCTATTGCAAGAAGGTGAAAAGTTAAAATGCTTTTTACTAACCCATTTTCATTTGCACTGTGACCTGTGAAAGTGAAGCTATATGCAATAGATATAAGCAAAACCAACATAACTGTATTATTTATAACCACTGCAAAACGGTGCTTTATGTTAATGCGCCAATTAAGTGCAACAATCATAGCCACAAAAAGCGCTGCGCCTCTGAAAAGAGCTTGTTCTCCTATAACTGATTGCCAAACAATCTCTTGCATAAAAGGGTCTAGCATTCCCGCTACACCAGATTCTGCAATTGCACCAGCTTCAATTGGTACTTGTAAAATGACAGCAATAAAACCCAATGCCACACATTGAATTTGCCAGCGCTTTAAATACTGAGAGAAACTTATAAAGTGATGACCAGATAAATTACTGGCGATAATAAAACGAATTAAAAAAGTACCAGCAAGTGCGGCCAAAGCACTATAGCTTGCTAGTTTTAATAATAATAAGAGTACTGACCATTCACTTAATTGCATTATGTTGCTACTTAATGATTATGTTTGCTGTGGGTATTAGATTGTTCTTGCATCATCTTATGCGATTCACTTTTGTGTACCATAAATCTAAACGTGTCGGTCATTTTATGTCCATCACCACCCAGTGCTGTCCATTTAACCGTGTAAGTGCCTTGGGCTAGGCTCGGTAATGACCAATTAAAGTCTGTGCTTGGGGTGGCGCTGGGTTTGAAATCAAAGTTTATTGATTTATTTTTTTCATCTTTGATGATGACTTTTGCTAGCCTTACTTCACCACCAAAAGTTAACGAAAGTTGCTCTGGGCTTTTCATTAACATGGCTTCTTGCGCAGGTGTTGATTGCTTGAGTGATATATGCGCTGATGCGGAAAATGTAAGCACTAAACCTAAAATGGCTACTGCAGAATTAAAAAACTTCATAATTACCTCTTATTTAAAATGATTAAAACCAAAATTTAATACCCGCAACAAATGCGGTGTTGTTGCTACTTTGTCCACTTGATGTGGCATAGTCGGCGGTATTGCCAAATTTATTGCTCCATTCAACGCCAATATAGGGCGCAAACTGGCGTGTAAATTCATAACGAACCCTAAAGCCAATCGCGCTGCTTGATAGGCCACTTCCAAGTTCGTTTTGTTTATCGTTTTTGCCATAAAGTGTAATTTCGGCTCGCGGTTGTATAATTAGCTTTTGCGTGAGTAATAGTTCGTACTCTGCCTCTAACGTAAATGCGGTATTGCCTCGCTCACCTACGTATGCTGTCATATCAAGTTCAAACCAATAAGGGGCTAAACCTTGTAAGCCAAAAGCTAACCATTGCCGATTTTCACCTTCTTTATTGTAATCAAGACGAACACCTGCTTGAGTATCCCAATATGCTGATACGGCGTGACCCCATAAAATATCGGTTTGGTTTTCTTCAATACTTCCTTCGCTGA